>JAIROC010000544.1 GCA_031257735.1 Bacteroidales bacterium
AAAGACAAAGGATTGGTAGGGGTGAGTGTCTATATAGGATCGGACCTCACCCTGAACATCCGAACCAAACTTGCCTGAACAAAAATAAAAATGATACGTTACGGAAATTTAATAGAGAAAATAGCAGATACAGACAATGATAGCCCATAAAATAAAAGATAAAGTTCTGCGTATTTTGCAAATCACTACCTCGCATTTTCCGACCATTACATAAAAGAGAGGCTGGGTGTAAAATGTTTTGTACGTTATATGGATGATATGATTCTCTGGGATAATGATAAAAAACGGCTGCTTGACTCAATACGCCCATTTAAGCCATATAGCCTTTTACAGTTCATTTCTTATTCAAAGAGAGGGGCAAAAAGGAGTGTGGGACTTTGAATTAACAGGTATAACAGCATTTAATAAACTAAAATTTATTTTTGTATCTGTACCGAAGTTTCGCAAGACAGAAACCGAATTGCGAACTCCGCTTGACTGCCGGCTGTACATGTTGAAGCGGTCGCAACGATGAGAGCATATAAATTCACTGAAAAGGACAATGAATGGCTTAAAGTGTATATGAAAAGTAAAAACAGGCAGTTTCAACGAAACATGTAAAGCAAATGTCGACATATCTAAACGGTTATAAAGCATATCTGCAATTAGAAAGGAATTTGTCGCCCAAAAGTGTAGAGGCGTAGTTGCACGACATCAAAATATTATTTTCGTTTTTGGACAACAAAAACAACGCATATTTTTCGTATCATGTACATTAAATACCGGTGACAGTACAAAGACAACCGCCAAACAGCATAAAGACTCATTGTTACAGGAACGGAAAAACAGGTAATAATGACAACACGCGCAAGGGCAGTGCGGATTATTACAAATTAGTGTCCAATGCAAAATATTTCAATATAAAGGATGATGAACCGGGGAATCCGGCGGATGGATTTAAAGCGGAAATGGAAGATAAAAATTTGTATTATTATCATTACTTTTGTGGTTAACACTTTTTGGATTCACAATGAATGACAAAAATTTTAAGACAAAATAAATGAATGTTATAACTACTCCCGCCTCCACGCATAAGCGGATAGCCGTTATAACAATGGCGCGTAATGATGAGTTTTTTCTTAATCGCTGGATTGCTTATTACGGCGAACAGTTCGGTGAGGAAAACCTGTATGTTTATTTGGACGGTAAGGATCAACCAATACCTGCAATGGCGGGAAAAGCAAACGTTATACACGTGGAAAGAGTGGCAGAACATGTTGTAAAAGCAGAAAAACGCCGTCTTAATTTTCTATCTCAAAAAGCGAAAGAACTTTTTAAAAATTACCATATTGTTATAGGCGTTGATGCAGACGAATTTATTGTGTTAGACCCGCGCATAAATAAAACACTGCGCGAGTATTTAAGTGAAAAGCGCATAAACAGCAGCATATCGTCACTTGGAATTGATGTAGGGCAGGACACTAATTCGGAAAAAATACTTGACAGGGAACGTCCTTTTTTGCAGCAGAGAAATTATGCGGTAACATCGTCGCGCTACACAAAACCGAGTATTCTTGCACGTCCTCTGCGTTGGGGCTCGGGCTTTCACCGCATAAAGTGGCATAACTTTCATATAGATAAAAATCTTTATATGTTTCATTTCGGCAGTGTCGATTATGATATGATAATGGACAGATTTAAGGATAAAGACCGTATGGCAACAGGCAGAGAAAGACATATAAAAAAACGACTGAGTACCATTACGCTTATTACCGATAAAGTAAAACGCGGTAAAATAAAAGACGGCGACAAATGGCTGCCGCCGGCTCGCATGATACAGAAAATATTTCGTCCGATATATGCTTACAACAAGCCATCTACACTATTAAAAAAAACAGTAATAAAAATACCTGAACGCTTTAAAGATACAGTATGATTATCAATTCCATTATAGCAGATATAGCCACAGCAGTGAATGAACCGTATGCAAGAAAAGTTGTGCAAATACTTTTTGTCGTACTATCACTTATAACCGTTATATTGCAGGTAAGAAAACATAAATTTCAAAAAGCCGACTTTTTTAAGAACAACACATTGATTTATGCAGGTTTTACACTACTGCTCATATCGTCTGTTTTCAGTGAAAATACAGGTATTGCGGGTACGGCTATTTTTATTACAGTTGCCTGTTTTCATTTCTTTCGCAACGTTAAGTTATATCAACCGAACAATATATTTTATTTTATATTTCTCTATGCGGTATTGCTGCTTACAGGTACGGTAAATACGCCGGAAGGGTTTAGATTTCCTGAGCCTACATATACGTTTTACCTGCTGCCGCTGTCACTGTCGCTGTTTACTCTGAACAAAAAAACATTATTTCGTGCGGGGTATCTGTTTTTTAAAGTAATGTTGATTTACATGTTTTGTTGCGTAATTTATTTTATATACAATTTTCAATATATTGATATATCTCTTACGGAATGGATAACACAAAAATCATACTTTAGGGAAATTATGCCGGACTGGGAAAAGCAAGATGCCTATTTTTTTGTAAATAAATGGGCAGGATACTCTCACCCGACTTTCGTGTCGTTAGTTCTTTTTATGGGTCTGATAACAGGTTTCTATCTTTTTTATAAACGTGATTTTGTAAAAACAGTAACGCTTTCGGGACTTTCTCTGTACATTTTTTTATGTTTAATAATGGTGCTGTTGATGGAAAGCAGAGTGGGCTTAATAATATTCTCATCTATCTTTGTTTTTTCCCTTGTTTATTATTCTATTGTAAAGAGAAAATATGCAGTGCCATTGTCTTTGGCTGCAATCTTTTTAAGTGTATCAATTTTTTTCATTGTAGATACGAAACTGACAGATGACAATTTGCGTTCGGATTATCGTAAAGTAGCAATCAATTATATTAAAAGAAATCCGTATTGGGGATGTGGTTATCATGAACAGCAAAGTGCGCTTGACGAGCAAATAGCATTGGACAGCGTACATGTCAAAAAGCGTTTAAATTGTGTTCATAATCAGTTTCTGGGCGATTTTGTACAGTACGGCGTAGTGGGTTTAGCAGTATTGTTGACGTTCTTTGCAGGTGTTTTATTCTACGGAATAAAATGGAAAAGCTATCCGCTTCAAATGTTTGTGTTAGTGGTTGTATTGTGTATGATGATTGATGAACCGTTTTATGTTCAAGTGGGCATAACTCGTGTAACAATATTTTTAGTTTTTTTTACTGCATTGACATCAAAACAACGCTTACGGGAATGGAAAATTTTAAAGTAGATCTTGTCTATTTATGGGTGGATGGAAGTGACCCTGAATGGCAAAAAAAACGCAGCATGTATATCCCCGCTTCAACTCATACGCTTCCCATAGAAGCCGTTTGTGAGGCTCGTTATACAAATAATGATGAATTGCGCTATTCTTTGCGTTCCATAGAAAAATACGCAAACTGGGTGCGCAAAATTTTTATTGTTACCGATAATCAAGTTCCGCTCTGGCTTGATATTTCAAATCCCAAAATAAAAATCATAGACATCAATGAAATACTTCCGTCGGAAGCACTCCCCTGTTTCAACTCCGAAGTTATAGAATATTTTTTGTATAAAATCCCCGATTTATCGGAACATTTTATTTATGCAAATGACGATATGTTTTTAAATAAAAATGTTTTGCCGAGCGATTTTTTCGGTGATGACGGATTTCCTGTTGTGCGCTTAAAAAGAAAACGTTTCGGTTATTTGCGATATAAATTGAAGTATGTTTTCCGCAGTACAAATTCTGCATATAAGAAAACGCATATAAGAGCTTCGGATGAAGTTTACAAAAGATTAAAAAAACGTTACTGGGGATTTTCACATCACAATATTGACGCCTATTGCAAAAGTGATTACAAAATGGCGATAGAAAATATTTTCAGTGATATTATTGCAAAGACAATGCTGAATCATATACGCAGCAAAACAGGATTACAGCGTATTGCAATTCTTTATTATGCTCTTGCCGTTAAGCATGGACATATTTGTTATACAGGACAAAAACAGTCGCTTGCCGTGCAACTGTACAAAATGCAAAAATTGTACAATAATTTAACTTCCGACACTATGTTTTTCTGTTTGAATGACGATCAAAATTCATCTTCTGCCGACCGTATTGCAGCCCGTTTATTTTTAGAAAATCGTTTTCCTTACAAGTCGGAATTTGAAATTTGAGAGAACTTTTTTCATAGTATGAGTTTGGAAAACTGAAGTTTTTTATCTAATTTTATACCCAATTTGCGGCTGCATTAGAACTTGGCACGCCAATATATAGTAAAATTGAGCGCGGCGAACGCCGTGCCAAACGCGAACAGATTACCGTTATTGCAAAACTTTTGCAGGTTGACAAAAACGAACTTGTTGCGCTTTGACTTGCTGATAAATTTGTTATTGCCACTGGAACGGAAACAGAACTTGCGCCCAAAGCATTTAAAGTTGCGCTTGAAAAATTAAAGAAAAAATAATTTAACTTAAAAACAAACATATATGACCGAACAGATTAAAAACATATTAGCCGAACTCAACGCAATGCGAGTAAAATTGTCTGAATTGCGGGATTTGTTTTGGCTCAAAATTGACCGCTACAACGAAGCCGACCAACAACGCGGCGTAGCATTTGATGAAAAATTTGAGCAGCAGCGCGATAAACTTTTCCACGTGATTGACAGTTTTACTGCTTTCATTGAAAAGAGTTTTGCGCCAAATGCAGAGGAAATCGCCAAAGAAAAAGCATTGCAAAAACTTCGTGCCGAGTTCTCGGACTTTGACAGTTGGAACGAGGAGGCAAAAAAAGCATTGCTTGAAAGAGAAATACAAACTATTTTGATTGAAATTCCGAAACGAATTATCGCAAAAATTAAAACAGACGAAGAACCCAATCGTAGTCCGAAATATCAGGTAAATTGCCAACCTGATAAAATTTATAGCATTGATAGCGATTTCACGCACTGCCGCCCATGTTTTTTTGAATTTAGGAATAAAAAATATGCAGTGAATAACTGGGCTATGGTATTAAGAGAACTGGCGAATATTCTTTATACTGAAAATCCTGCACTTATTGCTGAATTTATTGCCAAAGATTTATCAAAGAAGCCTTTATTTTCCACCGAAACGAAAAATTATTTGCGACCTTTGGAAATTGCAGATGGATTATATGTTGAATCCAATTTTTCAGCAAAACAAATGTGTAATTCCTGTAAAAAACTGCTTGATATTTATGGCATTGCTCATTCTGATATTAAAATTTATTTAGACCGTATTCCCAAGAAACTGTAATCTATGTTTAAAATCATTTGGGATAAAGAAAACAATGGAGTTTTGCTCACGATGCGTTCAACGGAAGAAACGTTGAATGTGCCGCCGCGTCCTGTGTTTTTTGAAGAATTGGATTTGCTCGGATTGAACAAATATTGGAAATATCCAAAATGCAAAGAGCCGCTTTTGTGGGCTTGCGACAGGCGTTATTTCTATCGTGGCAAGTTGGTTATGGAAGCGAAAGGCGGAAATATCTACGACGACCCGCAACTGATTTTTACTGATGCAGGCGAAAAACTGACATTAAAACCAATAGACCTTGACTTGCTTTGTAAAAAAAACGAAACGACAATGTTTCTTTTGGAACACGAGGCGTTGGAATTTATCAATACGCAATATCGCCATTATCGACCCAATGCTGCGCAGAAAACAGTTAATGAAAACGTCAATTTTCAACAATTAGCCGAAATACAGGAAAAGAAACTGAAGGCGAAAATGGCGGTTGTGAAAGAAGATTGTGACAGTTTCGATATTATGCCTTTGCTGGACGCTGAAAAATGGGGCAAGCCAATAATCCTTAATACTAAAATTGAGATGTTTATTGCTTCTTTTTCAGGAGGAAAAGACAGTCAGGTGGTTTTGGATTTGGTGTCGCGGGTTATCCCGTCCAATGATTTTTTTGTTATTTATTCCGATACCGGCTATGAGATTCCGCCGTCATTGGAAATATATGAACAAACGAAGACATTATATCAAAATCAATATCCCGATTTGACGTTTTATCTTTCAAAAAATCACCAAGATGTGTTGTATTATTGGGATAAGATGGGGTCGCCGAGCCGTATTCATAGATGGTGTTGCAGCGTTATGAAATCTGCACCTTTAAGCAGACAACTTAAAGAAATTAGAGGTAAAGGCAAACAGCCAAATGCTATTCTTTTTGAAGGGGTTAGAGCAGAAGAAAGCGTAAACAGAGCAAATCGGGCAAGAATTGGCAAAAATGTAAAGCACAATAATATTATCAATGCAAGCCCATTATTATATTGGAATGCCACAGAGATATATTTTTATCTGTTCATGCATAAATTGCCTATCAATCAAGCATATAGAAACGGATTAACTCGCGTGGGATGTGTGCTATGTCCATATTCTTCTGGATGGAGTGAGGATTTGTGTGGAAAATTATACCCTAAAACCATTAGCCCATTTATTGGGAAAATTAGAGATAGTTTGAAAAAACAAAATATCAGTGGAATTGATAATTATATCAAGTTAGGTAACTGGAAAATGAGGGCAGGAGGAAGAAATATTGAAAGTAATTCAAGTGTAAATATTATTTCTACTAATCCTGATTTCAAGGCTATTTTGCATAATCCTCAAGTAGATTTATTTATCTGGTTGAAAATATTAGGAAAATACAGTTATAAAAGAGAACCTAATCTAATTGTAGGCGAAATTAATTATAGCAAAAAGATATTCAAGTTTAAGGTAAATGATAGTAATAAAGATACTATTATCATAGAATTTAAAGGAATTGGCGATGAAATTCTATTTTTAAATCATTTAAAGAAAGTCCTTTATAAATCAACTTGCTGCGTTCATTGTGAAGTTTGTGAAGTGGAATGTCCAACAGGCGCACTTTCGGTAGTTGACAAGAATGATGCAAATATAGTCAAGATAAATGAAAAAAAATGTATTCATTGTTTCAAATGTTTAGATTTTGACAAAAAGGGCTGTGTAACAGCCAGTTCTATTGATATTACAAATGGAGATAAAATGACAGCAGTAACAACTAAGTCAGGAATTAACCGATACAATGATGGTATGGGTTTAAGAGAATCGTGGCTTCAAAAATATTTCAACAATTATGAAAAGTTTTTTGAAGACACAAGCCATGGTTTGCATCCCAAGTATCAAATTGAACCGTTAACAAATTGGTTAAGGGAAGCAAAAGTACTACAAGCAGAAAAGAAAGTGATTTCTGAATTAGGAA
>JAIROC010000567.1 GCA_031257735.1 Bacteroidales bacterium
CTGACACAATATTTTGTATTCTTATTTTGTTATTTCTGCGAAAATTATTTAACATGGATACAATTGAAGGACTTCAAACGACAGATACCAATATCACTATGGTTACAGAACAATCGCAAGGCATTATAAAGGAAGCTAATCCATTTGCCATATTTGTTATGGGCATAGCAGGCGTATTTATTTTTGTCCTTCTTTATATTGCCATTATGAAAATAGTTGCCGTAACAAGTCAAAGAAATAAAAAAACGAATAGAAAATGAATAAGCAATATATTTCTGCGATTGATGCATATCATGCAGCTAAAAAGGGCGCCTTATTATTGGATGTCAGGGAAGAATTTGAAACGACAGATATATGGATGGATATGGATGATGTACTTTTAATCCCCTTTACTTCGTTTACAAAACTGAAAAATAAAATCCCCTGCAACAGACAAATCATTGTTTGTTGCGCAATTGGTATCGTAAGTGAAACTGTTGCATCCATATTGGGGAAAGATGGATATAAAGAAGTATTTGTATTGGAAAATGGACTTATTGCATGGAAATTGGCAAACCTACCGATGAAATCAAGTCAAGAGATGTCCTGCCCATGTCAATGTTATAATCAAAATAAAGAAGAAGATGAAGATTAACAAAGAAAGGATAAAAGAAGTATTTGAAGAATTTTCAAGCATTACCGTCTTGATCATTGGAGATGTGATGTTGGATGATTATATTATCGGAAACGTTACGCGCATTTCTCCGGAAGCTCCTGTTCCTGTTGTGAATATTGAAACGCGTTATGCCTGTCTTGGTGGAGCTGCAAATGTAGCCTTAAATGTAAAAGCCTTGGGAGCTACGCCGATTTTATGTAGCGTAATCGGAAATGACAGGAAAAGCAATGATTTTTTGGAGATACTCAAACAGAAAGAAATGGATGATATTGGAATTATCCGCAGCAATGACAGAATACTAACTACAAAATATCGCGCCATTGGCAATAATACACAACTTTTGCGCCTTGATGATGAAGTTACTTATCCATTATCTCAAACAGATGAACATGATTTTTTACTGCAACTGACTCACATTATTCATTCCCAAAAGATAGATGCTATTATCTTTGAAGACTATGATAAAGGCGTAATAACAAACAATATAATTGACAATATTGTTTCTTTAGCCTGTAAGAAATCCATCCCTGTATTGGTCGATCCCAAGAAACGTAATTTTTGGGAATATAAAAATATAGACCTGTTTAAACCCAATTGGAAAGAAATAAGAGAAGGTTTGCAACTTAAAAACTGTTCTTGGCAGGATGAATATATATTGGAAAGAATAACGCAATTTATGATTGAAAAACAACATAAACATTTATTACTAACCTTATCGGGCGAGGGAGTTGTATTGTACCAATATAAGCAGGATAAACTTTTATATACACACGTACCTGCCTGTTTGCGAAAAGTGGCAGATGTTTCAGGCGCTGGAGATACAGTAATAAGTGTAGCGGCATTGTGTATGACAAAGAAAATGGATATTGAAGATATTGCCGAACTTTCTAATTTGGCAGGAGGTCTGGTATGCGAAGAAGTTGGCGTTGTCGCCATAAATAAAGAGAAATTATTACAGGAAGCTATCAATCGTTAAATATAAGGATTAACCTGTATACTATTCTTATTTTATTTCCGTTGAAAGTATTTAATTAAACTACAATATTCTTGATGAAAAAAATACCTCAAACAATATATCTTTTTGCAATATTATTCAGTCCATTGGTTGGCGCGGCACAGAGAGGAGCGCCTAATTTGCCTGACTATGACACAAAGAGATTTCATTTTGGATTTTCTTTAGGGTTAAATTACGCTACTTTTACCATCAAACCGCAATCGAATCTAAACCCTTTTGATTCTTTGTTAGTAGTAGAGCCAACAGGAATGCCCGGATTTGATATTGGAATAGTAACAAATATGCATTTGGGTAGATATTTTGATATAAGATTTATTCCTTCGCTTTCCCTGATAGATAGAAAAGTAAACTATAAACTCGAATATAGAAAAAATACAATCGGTACAGAAACACAGGATATTGAAAGTGTCAATTTGAATTTTCCTTTATTGGTAAAGTTCAAATCTTCTCGCATGGGAAACGTTCGATTTTATGTTGTATCGGGCGCTCAGTACAGTATCGACTTGGCAACAAGATCCAAAAAACGAAACAATACTAACGAGATTCATCTGAAACTGTATGCCGGTGACCTTCAGGCTCAAGTAGGGGTAGGCGTTGATTTTTACTTGCAATACTTTAAATTTGCCATAGAAGCAAAAATGTCATACGGGACGCTTAATCTGTTGAAAAACGAAAATAATATACTCACCAATAGCGTTCAAAGTTTGCGTTCCAAAACATTCCACATATCTTTCCTTTTCGAAGGATAAAAAATAAAGAATGAAGCACAAAGGCAACCTTTTCTTTTTCTTCATTCTTTCGTTCTTTTCATTCTTTGTACCGGTTTTTACAACAAAATAACGATAGAGACATCCTTTGTCGTTATTTTGTTGTAACTTTGCAGGAAATTTTTAAAATATAAAGATAAATGATATGTCAAAGGAATTCAAAGTAACGTCTAAATGCGTCAAAAAGACAGACAACACAGTATTAACGCCCGAAGTATCACCCAAGAGTGAGACGGCACAACAGGATTGTTCTCCAATATATTATAGATGTATAACAGTGAAAAATTTTGTAGCTATAGATTTTGAAACGGCGAACTATAATCCTTCAAGTATTTGCAGTGTGGGTGTTGTGATTGTTCGGAGTGGGATCATTACGGAAAAAATTTACCGTCTGATTCATCCCGAGCCTGAGTGGTATTCATATTGGAACACTCAAATTCACGGACTAACTGCCGCAGATACGCAAAAATCACCGATTTTTCCCGATATTTGGGCTGAAATTGTACCGAAAATTGCAGGATTACCCTTGGTAGCGCACAATAGTCCATTTGATGAGAGGTGTTTGCGAGCGGTACATCGGGTGTATCAAATGGATTATCCCGATTATGAATTTCATTGTACTTGTCGTGCGGCGCGGAGGATGTTCAGAAATATATTGCCGAATCATCAGTTGCAGACGGTAGCGGCGCATTGTGGATATGATTTAATACAACATCACCATGCTCTGGCAGATGCGGAAGCATGTGCAATGATAGCGATGAAAGTGTTGTAGAAGAGGTTTAATTAAAAATTTCAATAAAATACCATTCAATATTTACGGTTGGATTACAGGTTATGCAAAAAATTATTTCTACAGAAAAAATTCCGATTAAGATGTGGCTCGATGATCCTGAAACAGGTTCGTTGGAACAGGCGTACAATCTGGCAAACCTGCCATTTTCATTCAGTCATGTATGCTTGATGCCCGACACGCATCAAGGCTATGGTATGCCTATCGGCGGCGTGCTTGCCACCGATAATGTGATTATTCCTAACGCCGTTGGCGTGGATGTTGGTTGTGGCATGTGCGCTGTAAAAACCAGCGTGCGTGTAGACGGGCTTGAACGTAAGCAAATCACCGACGTCATGCGCGGAATACGCGAACTTATCCCGTTGGGTTTTGACCATCACAAGCAACGTCAGGACGAAAACTTGATGCCGCAGGATTTCAATATCGACGATTTGAGGATAGTAAAGCGTCAATATCTTGCTGCACTCAAGCAAATCGGGACACTTGGCGGCGGCAACCATTTTATCGAATTACAAAAATGTAACGAAGGCTATCTGTGGTTGATGATACACTCTGGCAGTCGCAATTTCGGGTTGCAGGTGGCAGAATATTATAATAAAATTGCCAAAAAAATGAATAAGGCTTATTTTTCGTCCATTAATCCGAAAGCAGACCTTGCATTTCTTCCATTTGATACCGACGAGGCACACCATTACTACAGGGAAATGAAGTACTGTATCCTGTTTGCCTTTGCTAATCGTAAATTGATGATGGAACGCATACAAGACGTTGTTTCAACAGTGTTTTCTGATGTAACTTACGATTCGATCATCAATATTGCACACAACTATGCTGCATGGGAAGAACATTTCGGCAAGAAAGTCTTGGTTCATCGTAAGGGTGCCACTTCCGCTAAAGCTGGTGAAATTGGGATTATTCCGGGTTCACAGGGAACGAAATCCTACATTGTCGAAGGGCTGGGCAATCCCGAAAGTTTTATGAGTTGTTCGCATGGTGCAGGGCGTTTGATGAGCCGTGCCGCTGCAAAAAGAGACCTGAACTTGGAGGAAGAAAAACGTAAGTTAGACGAGCAAGGTATCATTCACTCTATTCGCGGAAAATACGATTTGGAGGAAGCCGCTTCTGCTTACAAAGATATTACGCAAGTCATGGCATTTCAGGAAGATTTGGTGAAAATCAAGGTAGAATTAAGTCCGCTGGCAGTCATTAAAGGATGAGAAGTTCAATTAAAAATTTTGATAAATTGTGTCTGTCCGAAAACGCATAAATTCATTTCTTCAATGTATAATTGTAATCAGAGAATAACGGTAAAGGGCTGAAAGCCCGCAATCAATAGCACAGGGCAACGCCCTGTGTAACGTAAA
>JAIROC010000346.1 GCA_031257735.1 Bacteroidales bacterium
GATTCAGACAAAAGTAGAGTTTCTTCATTCGTCTATCAAATTATCTGTAGATTTGTTAGATTTACTTTGAGAATTTTATGTACCTTTGTAGCCTATTCGAACAAGAGTTAATAATTAAAATAAAAGATTATGTCAAAAGAGATTAGACCTGAAAATGCAGAGAAATTAAAAGTATTAAATTCCACGTTGGAACGTTTGGAAAAGGTATATGGCAAAGGAGCAATTATGAAATTAGGAGATGCTCCCATAGAAAATATGAATGTAATATCGACGGGCTCAATAGGATTAGATATTGCGCTTGGCGTAAATGGTTTTCCGAGAGGGAGAGTAATAGAAATTTTTGGTCCTGAATCATCGGGAAAAACTACCCTCGCCATACATGCTATTGCAGAAGCTCAACGTAATGAAGGAATAGCCGCTTTTATAGACGCCGAACATGCTTTCGACAGATTTTATGCGGAAAAATTAGGCGTCGATGTTCAAAATTTATTGATTTCTCAACCCGATAACGGAGAACAAGCGCTTGAAATAGCAGACAATCTGATTCGTTCTGGAGCTATTGATATTATTGTTATCGATTCTGTTGCGGCGCTAACCCCTAAAAGCGAAATAGAAGGAGAAATGGGCGATTCTAAAATGGGATTACAGGCACGTTTGATGTCTCAGGCTTTGCGTAAACTTACATCTACCATCAGTAAAACCAATTGTTGCTGCATTTTTATCAATCAGTTAAGGGAAAAAATTGGCGTTATGTTTGGAAATCCCGAAACAACAACAGGAGGAAATGCACTTAAATTTTATTCTTCCGTACGTTTGGATATTCGTCGTCAATCTCAACTGAAAGATGGAGAAAATATAGTGGGAAATCATGTGAAAGTAAAAGTTGTTAAAAATAAAGTAGCTCCTCCCTTTCGTTCTGCCGAATTTGATATTATGTATGGCGAAGGTATCTCAAAAACAGGAGAAATTATTGATTTGGGGGTAGAATATAATATCGTGAAAAAAAGCGGCTCATGGTTCTCTTACGGTGAGACAAAATTAGGACAGGGAAGAGAAGCTGTGAAACAATTATTGCAGGATAATCCTGATTTGGCAACAGAATTGGAAGGAAAAATCAAAGAAGCCATTAAGGAAAAATAGATTCCATGTCAGGAAAAAGAAATTGGTCGTTGGTAATTTGCGTGATTGTTGTATTCTTTTTTTCCTGTTCCAATAAAGACAGTGAAAAACAATACGCATCCATGCCGGAAGAACTTGTTAAGTTATACAAAGCTATTGAGAAAGATCCCAATAATGTAAATTTGTATTTGGATTTATCCAAGTATTATGTTGGTGTTAGACAACTTGACAGCGCTTTAAATAATGCTCTTATTGCTCTTCGGCTGGATACGACAAATGCTAGTGTTTACGTAGCTGTTTCAGACGTATATTTTGCGATGAAATACATTGAAAATACCGAAGAAATGTTGGAAAAAGCAATTGCTTTAGACCCTAAAAACAATGAAGCCTATCTGAAATTAGGAGAACTATATTTCTTACTGAAAGAATATAAACAATCGGAAGCAATATTGATAAAAGCTATTCAGGAAACAGCTTATAATCCTCGTGCGTATCATATTTTGGCATGGAATTATCGGGAAAAGGGAGATACCTTACCAGCTATTCGCAACTATCTTATCGCGGTGGAACAAGACCCTGACTATTTCGACGCTTACATGGAATTAGGCATATTATATCATTGTAAACATAACCCATTGGCAATAGATTATTATAATAACGCATTAAACGTGCAGCCCAATAATATACAGGCATTGTACAATCTGGCAATGTTTTA
Organism: Bacteroidales bacterium; assembly: GCA_031257735.1. Taxonomy (GTDB): domain Bacteria; phylum Bacteroidota; class Bacteroidia; order Bacteroidales; family WCHB1-69; genus JAIROC01. The sequence goes on from JAIROC010000346.1 coordinate 1,835, forward strand.
TCAGGAAACTGAAGAATATGAAAAGGCATTGGAAAAATATCGTATGATTTTGCAAATAGATGAACATAATAAATTCGCCTTTCATAATATGGGATGGATTTATTTGATGGGACAGGATAAATTTGAAGAAGCTATTGTCTTTTTTACAAAAGCCATTCAACAGGATACGACATATATAGAAGCTATATACAATAGAGGATTAAGTTTTGAGCAACTCAAAAAATATGATAATGCCCGACAAGATTATATGTATTCCCTACAATTGGAAACCAATTATCTATTGGCTATTGAGGGATTGAACAGACTTGATAAATTGCAAAAATAATTTTATGGCTTCTGATTTTAATATAAAGAGATTTTTCCATGTTGTTTCTATATTATTGGGACTTGGATTGTTTCTCTTTATTGCGTGGTATTTTTCATCGGTTACAATTTATGTTATTGTTTCTATCATTGTTACCCTCTTGTGTTCTCCAATCAAACAATTGTTTGCGCGAATACGGTACAAAAAATTTAAAATAGGCAATACTTTGGCTTCTGCGCTTTCGCTTTCGCTGGTTGTGATAGTTTTATTGTTATTGTTTCACATTGTATTGTTTCCTGTTTCAAAACAAATCAATGCAATCGTCTCTATTGATACTGACAATATCGAAACTACCTACAATAAAGCATTGAATTATATTGACGGCAAATTAAAATACTATCATATCATTGAGGCAGAAGAGAATTTGGAAGATATTATTGTTCATACAGCCTTTAGTTATATCGGACAGATGAATATTTCCTCTGCTTTTGGGGACATTGTTCATGCAATAGGGGCGGTTTTTCTGGGTATTTTTTCTGTTTTGTTTATTTCCTTTTTCTTTTTGAAGGATTTTGTTAATCTGCAACAGTCAATCATAAACATAGCTCCTGCAAATCATCGAACAGAAGTCTTTCATATTTTGGAACGCTCAAAACGATTACTTTCCAATTATTTTGTAGGGCTGTCCATAGAGATGATTTTAATGGGATTACTTGAATTTATTATTCTATCTCTGTTGGGAATTGAAAATGCTCTCTTGATTTCTTTTTTAGGAGGGATTATGGTTGTTGTTCCTTATATTGGTTCTTTGATAGCTTGTATTGCAGGATGTTTCATTGCAGGGATAAGCGGATATATTGTTTCTCCTGATGCAAATATATCAATTATACTTGTTAAAGTTTTGGCAACATTTGTTTGCTGCCGCATAGTGGATAATTTTTTTCTGCAACCTTTTATAGCGTCCAAATCGGTAAAGGCTCATCCGCTTGAAATATTTATTGTGGTGTTACTTTTTGGTTCTCTAGCAGGCATACCGGGCATGATGCTTGGAATACCTGCTTACACTGTGATACGGATTATTGCTCAAGAGTTTTTTGGCTATACTAATTTTGTAAAAACACTGACCTCTCGCATGAAACAAAACACAGACGAAACGCAAAACAATAATAATAATTCATTCAAACCATGACGTCAAAAAAACGTTCTATGGAAGACTTAAACCGTATGAATGCGGAAGACTTTAAACAAAGTCTTAAATATCCTGTTGTTGTTGTGTTGGATAATGTTCGCAGTATGAATAATGTGGGTTCTGTTTTTCGCAGTTGCGATGCTTTTCGGATTAATGAGATATATTTGTGCGGAATAACAGCGCAACCGCCACATAAAGATATTGAAAAAACAGCATTGGGCGCTACCCAATCGGTAAAGTGGACATATTTTAATGCAACAGTAGACGCTGTTACGGATTTGATAGATGATAATTATGCAGTATTTGCCGTAGAACAGGTCGAACAAAGCATTATGCTTGATGAATTTGATATAAACAAATATGAGAAAATAGCTTTGATTTTTGGCAATGAGGTTTTGGGTGTCGAACAGGATGTAATAAATCTATGTCATGGATGTATAGAAATCCCGCAATTTGGAACAAAACATTCTTTAAATATTTCGGTAAGTGTAGGAATTATATTGTGGCATGCCATCTATTTATACAACCGAAAACAATAGCTTGTCATGATTTTAATTTATACTGATACGGGAACGGAACGTCTGACATACATTACCCAACATATCTTTGACAGTATATTGGGAATAAAATCACAGATTTGTACTGATATTACTGTTTTCAAAACATCCACAGAATATAAAATCAATTATTCTGACAAGGATATGGACGATATTATTTCCATTGTACCGCATAGCCTATTGTTTGAAGAAAATATTACCCAACAAAGAATAGACATATCTTTGTACAAAAAAACACCTGTTTGTTTTCAAACAAAACAGTTTAATGAAATACTTCCTTTTGATGTGTTTGCTGCGTGCTTCTTTTTTATAAGTCGCTATGAAGAATATTTGCCGCATCAAAAAGACAAACATCAACGATATGATGAAAAAGAAAGTATCGCATATCAATATCATTTTTTGCATCTTGCTGTTGTAGATTGCTGGATAAAAGAATTGGCGCTTGCCTTGAAAAATAAGTATACGAATATTGTTTTCGCCGAAAGAAAATATACTTTTATTCCTACTTACGATATTGACAGCGCTTATGCATATCTTCATAAGGGATTTTTATGGAATATGGCAGGGGGAATTCGTTCTTTTTTAAGAGGTGATTTTAAAGAGATAATAACACGAATAGAAGTCCTTGCAGGAAGAAAGCAAGACCCGTATGATACTTTTGATTATTTATCTGCTTTACATCAACAGTATAAATTGCGTCCGTGTTATTTTTTTCTGTTAGCCCGAAGATGGTCTGACTATGATAAAAATATCAATCCTTCCAATAAATATTTTCAGAACTTGATACAACAGTTAAATACTCTTTCGGATACAGGTCTTCATACTTCCTATTATGTGAAAGATAATCCGCAAAAGATAATTTCCGAAATAGCCTCGCTGCAGACTGTTTTACAAATGCCCATTACCAAAAACCGTCATCATTATTTACGGTTTTCCTTACCCGACAGTTATCGTTTACTAATCTCCAAAGGGATAAAAGAAGAATACAGTATGGGATACGTGCAAACACTTGGATTTAGAGCAGGTACTTGCAATCCTTTTCTGTTTTTCGATTTACAAAACAACAAGACAACAGATTTGTTGGTATATCCATTGGTTTTTATGGAGAATGCCTTATCTGATATGCAAGACCCTCATGAAATTGTAAAATATTTGTTGCCATATATTAATGAAGTCAAACGCTACAATGGCACATTCGTAACACTGTTTCATAACCAATCTTTTAAAACAGGAACAGAAGGTAATAAATGGAAAACCGTATACGAAACATTATTGCCTCATCTGAAAATCAATTGAAAATTGAAAATTAGCTAGGCTGCTCTTACGGGTGAAAATTGAAAATGAGCTGACGCACGATGATGTTCAAACAATGCTGTCATTGGTAGAATGAACAGTATCCGCTTCCGTTCTTTTCGCGCCTTTATCCGGCAAAATCGAAAAATAAATGACATAAATTCATTTCGTTTTTGGCTGGCGATTTGTTATTTTAGAGTTCTTATTCTAGGGGACAGTAATATATGTCATTGAAAACTAATCTAATGGTAGACGAAATAATCGTTTATTTTTTTTCTTTGTTTTATTGTCTTTTGTCAGGAAAAATCGTGTACTTTTGCAGCATAATTCTTTTAAAAAATTAAACAAAATGAGAATAATTAAAGTATTAGGTATAGTAATCGCTTTTACAGCGTGTATAAACACAATCAACTGTCAGGAACTCAAAACGAAATTAGATTCTGCGGCTTATGTAATGGGTAGTCAAATGGGGGAATATTATTTCTTAAACCAAATTGAGATTAATGTGGAAGCATTTATAGCAGGATTAAGAGATGGATATAATGCCAATCGTCTAAAAATACAAGAACCACAAAAATCTGAAGTGATGAAGGCATTTGAAATGTATATGCAACAAAAACAACAGGAAAAATCAGAACGAGATGCCCGATTTAATAAAGAGGTAGCCAAAAGTATTTTGGAACAAAATCGCCAAAATAAAGATATAAAGGAAACCTCAACAGGATTACAATATCAGGTTATTAAAGAAGGTAAAGGCAAAAAACCAGTGGCAAGTGATAAAGTAAAGGTTCATTATGTTGGGACCTTGTATAATGGTACTGTTTTTGACTCTTCAAGAGAACGAAAAGAACCCATTACCTTTGGATTATCACAGGTTATCCCCGGATGGACAGAAGGTCTGCAACTCATGACAGAAGGAAGTACGTATAAGTTTTGGATACCTTCCGAATTGGGTTATGGAAATCGTGCTACAGGAAGTATTCCTGCAGGATCATTACTTATTTTTGAGGTAGAGTTATTGGAAGTAAATCCTGCTGAATAAGTAATTGGGATTATTGCAAATTGGGATTAGCACATAATAACATTCTAATGCGAATTATCAACACATGAAAATTGCTCTTGTTGGGGTTACGGGATTGGTAGGAAATGTAATGTTGAAAGTCTTAGAAGAATATAACTTGGGAGATTTTGACTTGTTAGCTGCTGCTTCCGATAAATCTGTCGGGAAGGAAATTATTTTCAATAACAAAAAGCATAGATTATATTCGGTACAGGAAGTCCTTAACAGCATGCCGGACATAGCTATATTTTCGGCGGGGAGTTCGGTTTCATTACATTATGCTCCTTTGTTTGCGGAGAAAAATTGTTATGTAATTGATAATTCTTCGGCATGGAGAATGTATGCACATATTCCATTGATTGTCCCTGAAATCAATGCGAACAGATTAACCATATCAGATAAAATTATTGCCAATCCCAATTGTTCTACTATTCAAATGGTGATGGCGCTTGCTCCTTTGCATATCACTTTTAAGATAAAACGGATTGTCGTGTCTACTTATCAATCCGTAACAGGAACAGGAATGAAAGCCGTCAATCAATTGTTGAGAGAACGGAAAGGAATAGATGGAGAAAAAATCTATCCACATCCTATTGACATGAATATTTTGCCTCATGGAGGAGATTTTGAAGCAAATGGATATACCACTGAAGAAACCAAATTAGTAAACGAAACTCGAAAGATATTAAATGATAACAACATTCAAATAACGGCGACAGTTGTTCGAGTTCCTGTTCTTGGGGGGCATTCAGAAGCGGTAAATATCGAATTTGAACAGGATTATTCTCTTGAGGCAATTTATAAAATACTTCGCAATACGCCGGGAATTATTGTTGAAGATGACCCAACAGCCAACAAATATCCCATGCCTTATTTTGCACAGGGAAAAAATGAAGTTTTTGTTGGACGCATCCGCAGGGATTTTAGCAGAGAAAATAGCTTAAATATGTGGATAGTATCTGACAATCTTCGTAAAGGAGCAGCAACAAATGCCATTCAGATTGCGCAATATATTATTGCACAAGGATGGAAAAAATAGCTTGTTCTCTGTCTTAGCAAAAAAATTTTAAAAATAATCAAACAAATAAAAAACTTATATGTTATAACTCATAGAGCTATTTATTTCAACCAATGATATGAACATCCATTTCCATAGATATTTTTTTGCTTTTATCTTTTTGGTATTTTGTGTTTTTTTTACAGAGGCGCAAAAGGTAGGTTTGGTACTTAGTGGAGGCGGTGCAAAGGGAATGGCTCATATTGGGGCAATTCGCGCCTTAGAAGAAAATGGAATACCTATTGACTATATCACAGGGACATCGATAGGAGCTATCATTGGCGGATTGTATGCTTCCGGTTATTCTCCAGATGAAATGGAAGAATTGTTTTTTAGTCCCAACTTTGAAAATTGGATAAAAGGAAAGATGGAAGGCGATTATATTTATCATTTTAAGTATGATCATCCTAATTCAAGTTGGGTAGGCTTTCGATTTAGTATTGATTCTTCTCAACAATTCATCCCTACTATTCCCGTAAATTTTGTTCTACCTGCTCAAATGGATTTTGCGTTTCTTGAGATATTTTCCGGCATAGAAGCTATCTCAAAACAGAATTTTGACAGTCTTTTTGTCCCTTTTCGATGCATCGCCACGGATATTACAAATAATAAGGAAGTTATTTTCAGAAAAGGATACCTTAAAGACGCTATTCGAGCCTCGATGACATTTCCTTTTTATTTTCGTCCGATTACCATCAACAATAATATGATGTATGACGGAGGAATGATGAATAATTTTCCTGTAGATGTTATGTATCATGATTTTCATCCTGACTATATCATTGGCGTTGCCGTTTCAAAGCCTAACAAATTACCTTCCGACGAAAATCTTATCTCAATAGTAAGAAATATGCTCATGAATAAGGAAACTTATACGCTGGAAAATATTGGTAACGGAATTGTTATTCATCCGAATGTACCTGCAATAGCCGTTACGGACTTTACAAACAGTCGAAATTTAATCCAAGCAGGTTATCAGGCAACTTTGGACAGTATATCACGTATTAAAGAATTTATATTGGACAGTATTCCTTTGGAAGAAATCACACGACAACGATTAGAATTTAAGAAAAAAATCCCTGACATATCCATCAATGCAATAGAAGTAGAAGGACTTAACGAAACACAGGCTGATTATATCAAAGAAGAAATGCTTAAACCTCGCGAACAAATATCTTTAAGTATTTTAAAAAACAGATACTTCAAACTAATATCGGACGATTATATTGCCAACATTTATCCGTTTCTTCTTACAAATGGAGACAGCAATACTTTCAAAATCAAACTGAACATAACAAAAGAAAAACCTTTCAAACTAAACTTTGGAGGATATATTTCTGCTAATGCCTACACTACACTGTTTTTGCATTTCAATTATTATATATGGAAAAAGCAGGTTATCAATACGGGACTTGACGCTTATTTTGGAAGATACTACAATTCTATTACAGCTTCTGTTCGATTTATCCGTTTAAGGGGAAATCCGTTTGACCAAAGTCTTTCCATTGGATACAGTCGTTGGAATCATTTTAACACTTACCGTATTTTTGTTGGAAGTGAAACGCCGTCCTATCTTATTCACGAAGAGTCAATACTTAATTATAAAATAGTTCATCTACTTGGATACAGTTCAAGAATAACAGGAAATCTTACCTTTGCAATAGCAGGGGATAAATATTATTGGAATAATGCCTATACACAGGAAGATACATACGACAAAAATAATATCTACATGGTTCATCCCAATATAACTTTTGAATACAGTACAATTGATTTTCGATATTTCGCGACTAAGGGATTTCGCGTGAGAACAACAGTTGCTTACTTTGCGGGATATGAAGTTAATAAACCGGGGACGACCTCGCCTCAACCCAAAAAATCTACTTACTTTAGAGATTGGTTTTCTTTAAATGGAGAGATAGAAAAAATATTTCGCATTGCAAAATTCTATCGTTTGGGTTTATCTGCTCATGCCGCCTGGTCGAATTTGCCCATGTTTGAAAGTTTCAATGCTACCAAATTACGCGCAAATCATTACGCCCCTACGCATGAAAGTAATATGGTTTATTTGCCTAATTATCGGGACCCTATTTTCATGGCAGGAGGTATCAGTAATACTTTTTTCCTTTACAGAAAATTACAGTTCCGGATAGACGGTTATTATTATCAACCTGTTATTTCTGTTTTGCGTGGAGGTTTAAATAATGCTTACACAAGCAATCTCTTTGAAAAAAGAGCTTTAATTCTATCCTCTTCCATTGCCTACGTAACAAAGTTAGGTCCTATTACTATCAATTTGTCATGGTATTCCAGCAATACCCCTAATTTGATGTTTAATATCAGTTTTGGGTATTTGTTTTTTAATGATAAAATATTTTAAGAGCCTTACTTAGCACGACGTAGTTTGAAGAATACGCCGAACAGGAGGTTGTGTAAAAACACACAAAAGCGTTCAAACAATGTCGTCATTGCGTGCGGGTATATCTTTTAAATAAACAAAAGAAAATGACGCTCGCTATTGTCTGAATCAGACCCGAAGCGAAGCGAAGCAAAGCGGAGAGCAGCGTAGCTAATTTTCAGAATGAGCAGAATGAAAATAGCAAAGAACAAACCAAACAACGCCGTCATTGCGATCGCAGCGAAGCTTCCGTCTTGCCTCCTTCGCAATGACGACGTTGTTTGAACGTTTTTTTTGTGTTTTCACACAACTTCCTGCCAATAACGGTGTCTATTGTTACGAGGGTACTTTTCACACAGACTTTCAGGGATTTTATTATCTTCTACTGATAAAAAAATGCTCTAAAAATCTCCTGTGGTAAAAAAAATTACTGCAAAATGAAAAATACTAATCAAGATTGATTTTTGTATTAAAAAAAATGCTATCTTTGCCGAAAATTTTTCAAGTGAAATTGCTATGATATTACCAGAACGAGTAAACGCTATTCTACGAAACAATTTTATTACCTCTGTAAAAGGATGGAAAAGTAGTACATCTACTTCTTTGTTGAATTACTTATCCTTGTCAGTGAACAGTTTACTTTTACGCACAGACGTGAAAAATATCTTTATTTGGTTAGCCGACATTTTTCTGCTTACTAAAAACTTTTTATTTGGCGTCTCAACATTTTTCTGCTTACCAAATAAATGTTTATTTGGCGTCTCGACATTTTTCTGCTTACCAAATAAATGTTTTCTTGTCATTCGAAATTTGTTTTCCGACCAAATAAAAAGGTTTCTTGTCATTCGAAATTTGTTTTCTGACCAAATAAAAAGGTTTTTTGTCATTCGAAATTTGTTTTCTAACCAAATAAAAAGGTTTTTTGTCATTCGAAATTTGTTTTCCGACCAAATAAAATGTTCTACGGACTTTCGACAAAAAACATTTTATGAACTATCATTATATCAGAACATAAGAAAATTTAATTGTAATAAATAAAGTAAAAATTGAGTATTAATAAAAAAATTTAAAGTAAAATGAAAATAATAAGTAGTCTTAAGAATTATCGGATGCCACATGGCTTACACCTGCAATTTTTTGTTGCATTTATAACTTTGGTAAAAAAATTTGAAGTTCTCATACCGAAGCTTGGCGTTTTATTTGACATGCTGCAAGAATATGTTGAAAAAGAAGATACTAGTTATAAAGTTGTTCGGAAAAGCGATATTTCTGAACAAAAAGCAGAAAAAGACAGATTGCGTGATGATATTGTAGTAGCAATAAAAAATATGTTGAAATCTTTTCTTTTTCATTTTGATGAACGTGTGCGGGATGCTGCGAAAAGAGTAAAAATAATCTTTGATAATTACAACAAACCAACCCCGATTATAAAACTACCATACGACGCTGAAACAATTGCTATTAATAATTTTATTCAGGAACTTGAAAATAAATATGCTGCCGATATACAGTTACTTGGTTTGACAGATTGGATAAATGAATTGACTGTCCGTAATGCTGCCTTCGAACAGTTAACAATTTCATATAATGAACAGTTATCGGAAAAAACGCCACTCCGTCCAAAAGAAACAAGACAGGCTACAGACGACGCCTATAAAGATATTATAACAGTTATCGAAGGTACTGTCGTTTTGGAAATGAAAGAAAAAGGTTTGAAAGATATTACTGAATCTGAATATTATCCTTTTATCTCCGAATTGAATAATTTAATCACGCACTACAATATCCAAATAGCACGACATATCGGACGTCTATTGGCTGAAAAAGAAAAAGAAAAAGA
>JAIROC010000607.1 GCA_031257735.1 Bacteroidales bacterium
AGACCATGTTGGGATGGCAGCAGACAATAACAACCGACCAACATTCCATCTCCATACGTCCCGATTATATTGATACTGTAACAAGTTTACAATTATCAGATTATTGTCCATTTTTTACGACTTTGATGACGGAAGCAGGCGATGATATTACCGGCGCATTGCGAACAAGCATAACATCCTTAGGTTGTTATCATGGTATTACGCCACAAAATATTAACGCAGCATTTATGGGCTACAAAACGAAATGTACAAAAACAGTATTTTATTTTTGCCTGTTTTTTGCTTGTTTTGAGCAAGTTATGTGGATTTGGCGAGAATGACACTACAAAACGAAATGTACATTTTGTTTAATTTACGTTTAATTTTTGACGATTTGAAAGACGTTTTCTTATACGTACATTTAACTATGGTTTAATGTGCGTTATATTTATTGCAAAATGCTGTAAATGCTATATATTACAACATTTTGTAGACAACACAAAGATAATACTTTTTTGTGGATTACAGCCTCCCTTTGGGGGCTTTTTTTATTGCCCAAAAATAACCTACAAAAAACGAAAAAATACGAGTTACTGCCGAGTTACTGCCGAGTTACTGCCAAAATCTGGAAAAAAACATATCGCTTAAATTACCTATACAGTCCATTTTGGGGCAATATTGACATGTTTTTTACGAATTGAGTACCCTATAATACAACCATTCCTATATATTGATGTATAGCGCATTTCATTATAATATACTATTAATCATGTTGTTATGTTGTTTTTTTAGGAAAAGAGGCAAAAAAACAATAGAAAATTGTACCTTTGCAAAAAAATAAAGCAATATGATAGATTCAAAAGCAATAAAGCAAGCAATGTATATATTGTCAGTTGCAGGAATAATAGTATCGGTAGCGATACTATTGACACCAATACCCAATTTATTTATAATACCAGCACTGTTTGGGATGGTGGTACTTGCTCCTTTATACTTGATCGATTTATACGAAGAATATATTGACAAAAAGAGCAATAATCTGAAGGATACCACCAAAAAGACAAAGCCATAGCCCTAATCTTGAAAGAAATGAAAACCTTCTTTTCTTTCTATTTATTTTATTTTTTTTATCTCGTGCATCTTCTGAAGAATGGAAATAAATTATAGGACTGTCCTTTTCTTTCAAATAAGGAGATATCCCAAAATGAAATATCAAAAAAACACCCAATGTGTTCAAAAAAATTCCTATTGCGGACATTAATATACTAACTGTCATACCTTTTATTTTTTTCCTTTATATTCTTTTAGTTCTTCTTTGAGTTCTTCTTTTTCTGATAGTAATTCGCGTATACGCTCATCCTTTTCGCGTATACGCTCATCCTTTTCGTTTAGGATTTTTTCTTTTTCGACGATAAGACGGTCGCGTTCATCTATTTGAGCACGTAATACATCAGGACTATCACTGTAATACTGACGATTATCGGCATTGATGCTGCCTTGTACATGGTTTGCTATGATTTGCTGACCATTACCTATATTATTATTAGCATTCTGCATTACTTTGGAAATATCTTTATTGATTAAGTCATCAATAGAGATATCGAAATATTCAGATATTTTTTGCAATGTTGCAATTTTTGGCTGCGCTTTTGCATCAATATACGATGCAATAGACCCTCTATTCAGGTCAAATAAGCGTCCAAATTCATCATTTCCTAAATTTTTTTTGCGTACTAAGTATGCTATATTCAACGATATGTAATTTTCCATCAAAAAAAAATTGCGTTTGTTCAAAAAATATATGTATGGTTCAAAAAATAATTGTATCTTTGCAGCCGGATTTAAATTATAAATATGGCTACAAAGATACTAAAAAAATGAGTGAAGTTAAAAGAATAAACAAGGTAAAGATAAAGAGAGGAACAAGCAGAGAGCTTGCAAGGCTGTTTAAGGTGTCTACAGTAACGGTGAGTTTGGCAGTAAATGGAGTAAATAACAGCGAATTGGCACAGAAGATACGTAAAGCGGCGGTAGAAATGGGCGGGGACGCTATATATAGTAGTAACAAATAAAAATAAGTAAGATGGAAGAAAAGACAGATTATAGTCAGATTGACATATCAGAGGAAGAAAAAAGCGAAATAGTGGGCATATCAGAATGCGTGATAGTTGAAATAGAAAAAGAAAACATCTCTAAAAAGGAATTAATAGAGATGTTCATAAAGGAATTAACTGATAAAGAGGGTGAAGAAAACACTATTTATCGTACTGCAATCATCAAAGGTATTATTAAGTATGATATTTTCAATAATTATGAATTATGAATTATGAATTATGACCCGAAGAGCAGCGTAGCTAATTATGAATTGTGCAGACGCAATGAAGAAAGAAGGGCAAGCAGACCTTGCCCCAACGGAAAATAAAAAAATAAAAAATAAAAAATAAAAAATAAAAATGAGTAGAAATGAGTAAGATACAATTAATTAGACATCCTGAGTTTTCAGAAATCAGGACATACGTAGACAGAAAAGGGAATATTATGTTTTGTTTGGCGGACGTTTGCGAGGTATTGGGGATTGAAAATTCAAGAGATACAAAAACACGGTTAAACCCGAGGGGTGTCGGTTTAACCGACATAGGGGTAACAACAGGAAAAAAAGTAGATGGGAAGGAGGCTATACAAGTTATGAAAATGATTTTCATAGATGAGCCCAATCTCTATAGATGTATTTTTAAAAGTCGTAAGCCCGAAGCGATAAAATTTCAAGATTGGGTATTTGAGGAAGTACTACCATCCATAAGACGGAATGGCTACTATGTACATCCATCGTACATGGATAAAAAAGAACTTATACGGTTAAGTCGAAGTATGTCGAAAGAACTTAGTGAATATGTATATGAAGAGGACATCGTAAAAACGGGGAAAAAATTTGGGATAGACAGATGGGCTGTAAGGGATGTTATATTGGGAGATAGAAAAAACAACGCGGTAATGCAGGAACTACAAAGACGTGCGCTACAAAATAGAGAAAATGAGATTAACGCTTACGCGCCTGAGCGTATGCTGGAAGTGATAAATAAACTAAGGAATTAAAAAATTAAAAATTAAAAATTAAAAATTAAAAATTGCAGGTAAGATGAAAAATACAAAAACAGCGCTGGAATACAGCTATGAAGAATTAATTGAACGAGTAGAAATAGGTAAAGAGATTAAGAAAAAGACAGAAGAGTGAAATGAGCTGTCGAAGAAAGCAGTAGAAATGGGGATAAGCGTGAAAATACTGTCTGAGTCTGGACTATGTGATATGGAGCAAGGTCGGTTGATAGCAAGCGTGATGATAAATTGAAAATTAATTATGAATTATGAATTATGAATTATGAATTGGCTGACGCAAGGACAATAATTCATAGCTCATAGTGGGTCATAATTAGCTCCGCTGCTCATACGGGTCATAATTAGCTAGGCTGCTCATACGGGTCATAATTCATAATTCATAATTCATAATTCATAATTAAAAAAGATGGTAATATTTAAACATAACGGAATTTTAGCGATGGAAGGCAAAAGTCTATGGGAAGAGGGTATAGTTAGTTACGAAAATTACAAGCAATATGTAAGACGAGAGAAGATAACGGTATTGCAACGAGGATGTCGGAACAGGTCATCAATTATTTCGTATGAAACATTACCAGCAATGATTAAAGAGAAAGTAGACAAAAAATTAAGACAGGACGGGGAATTATCTGGGACGAGACCTTCGGAAGCGGTTACGTTTTTTGAGCAATATATAAAATCGGATGCTTCTGCGCTGACATATTACAGGAGGTTGGAGGAGAGTCACAAAATAAGTGGGGAGAAAGTGAGAGAATATTACATGAATGCAATAGTATTGAACGGAGTACACGAATTAATGACGCGTAGGAGCGCCGACAGGAAGGCGCGCAACAAGACAGGTCGGAAAGTAAATGGCTTATTCGTGTCGGTAATGGAGGATTTGAAAAGGCTTTCGAGAGAAAAATACCCACACAGTTTACCGTTAAGCGTTCGGAATTTTCGGACGATATATAAGTCGTACATTAGCGAAGAAGGTCGGAACTATGGGTCGTTGGTACACAAAAATACGGGGAATCAACATGCGCGTTTAGTTGATGAAAAGATAGAGCAACTAATACTATCGCTGTCGATACGGGGGAATAACCCGTATAGCAAGTGGGTGTATGAAGATTATAGAGATTTCATCGAAGGTCGGTTCGACTTGATAGACGAAAAGACAGGCGAGGTGTACGACAGGGAGATATTCAGAAAGGGGAAAAAATACATCACATTGAGCGAAACGACGGTAAGTAACTATCTGAATAAGGCGGAAAATCGAATAATCATAGACAAAGTGCGGATGAACTATCACAAGTACCGACATTTGGTACGTCCGCACGTAGAGCGATCAAAGCCAAGGTACAGTTTGAGCAAAGTGTCGATGGACGACAGGGATTTACCGAGATTATTAGAGAATGGGGGTCATGTGTATGCGTATTACGCGTTTGATGTGATGAGCGGAGCGATAGTAGGAGTATCGTACGGACTGAGTAAAAACACAAAATTGTTTATTGAGTGTTTACGAAATATGTACGAGAGATTGGAGGGATATGGAGTTGGGTGGCCACTAGAAGCGGAAGTAGAAAATCAACTGACGAGACAGTTTTGTGAGACATTGCTTAGTCCGGGGAAGCTGTTTTCATACGTACGGTACTGTATAGCGACAAACTCACAGGAGAAGTATGCAGAGTCGATGATACGTTCAAAGAAGTATGGAATAGAAAAAAGACGCCAAAAGGACGTAGGACGACATTATAACAAGCTGATAGTAAATCAGACGAACGGAGAAAGATATTACAATGAAGAGAGCGATCTGTATGAATACAAAATAAAGAGATATAGCTATGAAGAGATAGTGTCGGAAGATTTACGGACGATAGAAGAGTTTAACAAACAGGAGGTAGATGGGAAAAAAACGCGGATGGAAATATTTTTGACAAACCTAAATCCGGAGGCGAAAATGGACAGAAGAAACATCGCCTTATGGTTAGGAGAAAAGGAAAAGACAACCATACGACGGAATCAATACATTAACTTGCATTATACAAAATATTGGTTGCCGGAAGTAGAAGTGTTAGAATTATTGAAGCCAAACGATTATGAAGTATATGCGAGCTATTATTCATCAGAGTCAGAGTCAGCATACCTATATCAGGGGAACAAATATATCTGTGAAGTAAAACGGATGGAAAAGTTTGTGAACTCACAAGCAGAATGGACGGAAAAAGACGCATCGTCAATGGAGGCCCAGTCAAAATATATGTCACACTATGACAAAAGAGTAAAGGAGCAAGTATCATTGTTAGGAAATATTATCAAACAAGAAAAAACGGAGACAATATCAAAAATAGAGGGAGAGGATATTTCGCAATATATTGTAAAAGAAACAACAAAGAAACAAAACGAATACGAGGATATAGAACAACTGATTTCGGAATACGATAGCGAAGAACAAAGAGCAAGGGCAGTAATGGCGTCGTGAGAAATTAAAAATTAAAAATTAAAAATTAAAAATTAGGCGGGTGCGAGAGTAGGTGGCGGGGTTTTCCCGCCCAAAGAAGGGCAAGCAGACCTTGCCCGCCCAGAGTAGGGCAAGCAGACCTTGCCCGTACGGGAGGAATAAAACAGGAATTAAATAGAATAAAAATATAACAAAAATCAGAGTAAAATGGTAACAAAAGAAGTAAAAGAAAAAATTTTGACGGCGATGAAAGCACGCCGCAGTAATTATTCCAGCGATAATAAATTCGCAATCATGTTGGGAATAAACAGCAGTCAGTATAACCGGATAAAAAACGGGGAACTGGAACGAGTGATCAGCGACGCGAATTGGATAAGCATAGCGCGGAAGCTAGAAGTAACGCTAACGGATTTACCTGTATGGCAGGTAGCCAAAACACCTGTGTATGACTATGTAAACGCACAATTGGAGATTTGTCAAAAAAACAGTAGCAGTCTGTTATTGTGCGATTATTCGGATATAGGGAAGTCGTTTATCGCAAAACATTACTGTAAAACGCATCAGAACGCTATATATATAGACTGTTCACAAACAAAAAGTAAGTACAAATTAGTACGAAAAATAGGGAAAGAGTTTGGAGTAGGACAGAAGGGAACATATACGGAAGTGTATGAAGATTTGACGTATTATTTGCGTAGTTTGGAAGAGCCGCTTATCATCTTGGATGAGGCAGGGGACTTGGAATACAGCGCATTTTTGGAGTTGAAAGCGTTGTGGAACGCGACAGAACATTATTGCGGATGGTACATGATGGGAGCAGACGTACTACAACGAAAAATAATGCGCGGGATAGCATATCAAAAAGTAGGATATCCGGAAATATTTACGCGTTACGGGAGCGATTGCTGCCGAGTAATGGCACAAACAGAAAAAGAACTGAAAAGAGAACGAGATCTAATCGTAGCGATCATCGCAAAAGCAAACGCGGAGCCGGAATGGGAAATCGGAGAATTAGTGAGAATAGCAAACGGATCACCAAGACGTCTGTACAAAGAAATTATGAAAAGAAGAGCAATGTCGATGAATTAAAAATTAAGAATTAAAAATTAGAAATGAGGGAAGAAATGAGTAAGGGCAAGGCATGCCTTGCCCCAACTGAGAATATAAAATATAAATAAAAGATGAAGCGTGCATTAACGGTAAAGAATGTAATAGACAGGAAGTACGAGACACTGAAACTGTCAGGGGAATTTTATGAGGCGTTTGGGGAGGTAGAAAAAACGGGAGTATGGTTTATATGGGGATCAAGTGGAAGCGGAAAAAGTAGCTTTTCAATGCAACTGTGTGAAGAACTGTGTAATCATGGGAAAGTAGTATACAATTCATTGGAGGAGGGCACTGGTCTGACGTTCCAAGAACGGTTGAAAAGAGTAGATACACAAAAAATGCAAAGAAGATTTACAGTAGTAAGCGAAGATATGAAAACGCTGTCAGAACGGCTGAAAAAACGCCGTTCAGCAGATTTTATAGTTATAGACAGTATACAATATACGGGGATGACGTATCCTGAATATGTTAAGTTCAAAGAAAAGCATCAAAATAAGTTACTCATTTTTGTTAGTCACGCAGATGGCAGGCGTCCATCAGGACGCTCTGCCAAAAGCGTGATGTTCGACGCAAACTTAAAAATCTTTATAGAAGGCTTTCGGGCCTTCAGTAACGGTCGATTTATCGGTAGTAACGGAGGAATATACACCATTTGGAAAGAAGGTGCATGGAAATTTTGGGGAGAGGAAAGTTTGAAAATTAAGAATTAAGAATTAAAAATTAAAAATTAAAAAAGATGGTAAAGTTATTATTATTATTGACAGTTTGCGTATTACTGATTAAAAATATACGTATGTGGGAAAAAAACAAGAAGTTAAAAGAAGAACTAAAACGTCGAGATTTCGGCAATAAATATTGATAAAAAATGAGAAAAGAAGAGTTGGTAAAAGGGAAAGAATACGCACACAAAATGGAAACGTTTAGACTGAAAAAAAAATGTTTAACGGTAATGTATAAATACGAAGTATTAGTCTTTGAAGAGCTAGTAATAGAGGGAGGTTTTTATTACTGCATATTCAAGACAAAAACAGGGAAAACAAAGAAGTTAGCATCATGGTATGTTGAAAAAAACATATCAGAATACAGAGTAGTATGAAAGTAGAAGGAAGAATAAATCCTGCAACGCAGGAACAGAAACGACGGATATTTTGGCTGTGCAGTCGAATAGGGTTAAACATAGAAGAAGCAAGCGCACGAGGGTATCTGATACGCGAATGGACAGGAGGGAGGTCAAATGGGATGAGTACATTGGGTTTCATTGACGCGATGAATATTATCAAATATTTGGAAGAGATGATGCGCAAAGGACAACGAGAGAAAAAAGAGGTGTATTCTGCTGAAATGGACAAGAAACGTAAAGGATTGATAAAGGCAGTGTTTCGATGGTTAGAAAATCAAGGGAAACAACCGAGTATGGAATACGTGAAAGGGATAATCTGTCGCGCGGGCGGGGTACATAATATTAATGAACTGTCGGCAGAAGCATTGACACGGTTATATGCAGAGTTCTGCAGAAAACAGAGCGCGCAACAAGAAATGCAACAAGAATCTCTCATGAGATTTGGGGAAAACTAGATGAAATTAAAAATTAAAAATTAAAAATTAAAAATTAAAAATTAAAAATTGGAGAATATGCTTAGTAAAGAAATAAAATGGGAAGCATTGATTGTTAGGGATTACCACGTCGCTGCGCTCCTCGTAATGACGGTATGTGGTAATGACGGTATTAGGGAACTACGCGGTTGCAATTTTCAAGCGAAAGCAATAATTTTTAATTTTTAATTTTTAATTTTTAATTGAGAATTAGTTTAGTATAGTTTTTGGGTATCGGCAGCGATGGGCAATCGAACCTTGCCCGTACGAAATGGAAAAATGGGGGTTCGAGTCCCCCCTGCCGAACGAATTAGAAATTAAAAATTAGAGATTAAAAATTTTAAAGTGATGAGTAAAAATAAGAAAAGACAAGCTCAAAGGTCACAAACTGAGCAAAGGACATTATTGCAATATGAAGGCAATAAAATAGCTATCGAAATGATAGATGGTAA
>JAIROC010000612.1 GCA_031257735.1 Bacteroidales bacterium
TATAAAGAAAGCGCTAATTCAATAGTAGAACGCTTGAGTGAAATTTCAAAATATCTAGCAATTATGGTAATTTATATGAGTGTGATGCTGATTGTTATCTTTATAAAATTTGAAAAATACAGTATTCTATAATTTTATTTTGTCGGAACATAATATTAAATGCTAAGGAATTAAAAAAAATAACATGTAACTATGCACTCTTTGTGTCTTTTGTGGCTAAAGCATGTTTTAACACCACAGAGGAACACGAAAGACACGGAAGAGAAAACTTAAAACTGTTATATTTTGTTTATTTCGCATTACTAAAAGACTGATCAAGAAAACGGAATTAATATCAACTTCAAGGTATTGATTTATAAAAATGAACAATTTACCTTTGTATTCATAATTTATTTGATATAACTATTTATGTTTTTTCGCTGTTATATTCTATTTTTTCTGATATTAGTTTTTGTTTTTACTATTCCATTATCACATGCACAGAAATGGGTAGTTTATACACAAAAGCTAAGTAAAGATTCTATATACTATACTTTTCACGATTTTAGTTCCGATATTCTCAAAAACGGGCTAACTTTTTTCCCTCTTTCTTTTGTAGGAGAAGATTCTATTGTGAAATCGTCAGCAAAACCTTTTAACAATTATAAAGATGGTATATTGCCGATCAATAAATCTGCAGAACAAAAATACTATTCATGGTCTTTTACACTTCCTGAACCTCTGATCGTTACGGATAGTGTATATTTATACTATAACCTTTATACAATAGGTATAGACTCTTTATCCGTTTGGATAAAGTCAGGTGACAAATATTTTAAAACGGAACGCACTTTTGAAACCGATTATTTCCAATACCCCGAAGCCATTCCATTGAGATCGTTTATGAACGAAAAAGACTCTCTATCATGCGGTGCTTTATTCGATCAAATCACTTTATTGATACATAAAAAAGAAGCGGCAAGGAAATGGGAGTGTATTGTGGGAGATATTCAACTTTATTCAGCTTCATATAAGAAAATACCTGCCAGAGGGATGTTTTTTTATGAATTGACCGGCAATTTGGAAAATTATCCGAAACAAGATGCTGATAAATATTATAATCATGGCTTAGGACTCATTCCCATTTTTAACGAACCTGTGTCAAATCAGTATTTTTTTGAATTAATATCGACAGAGGAGAGAGAGAAAGCCATCTTGGATCTTTTATATTTAATCATTGATAAATACCCTTATTTTCAGGAAAGAAATATAGACAAAAATATTTTTCTATCGGAAATTAGTTCGAATTTTTATGATTCGGGTAAATCTTTTCAAGAAAAACTCCAAATGTTTAAAACGAAAGTAACTTCGATGCACGATGGACATTTCTTTTTTCCGAAAGAACCGGAAGAAAATCTCCCCAAAACACCTGAACTTCCTTTTCGAATCGGACGTCATTTTAAAGGTTTCTTTATTACTGCGGTAAGTAATACCTGTCCCGAAGGCATAACTGTCGGGATGAAAATCACCCACATAAATTCTATTGATATATATAATTTATATGATTCTCTTAGGTTGACTCCCCACAATTTGCAATTCACACTAAATAGGGTGGGTAATGATACTATTCTTTTGAGAACAGAGGACGGAAGATATTTTACTGTAGTCAAACAGATAAATGTTGAGTATTCTTCCAATTATTACAAGCCTTTGCAAGAGTTTAGGTTCATTGATGATAAATATGCTTACTATTCTTTTAAGGGTTGGACTACAAAAGAATATATATATTTTACAAATAAAATCAGGGAAATTGGTACTTACAAAATAGAGGCATTTATATTTGATTTGCGCAATAATCCTGGAGGGGATGAGATAACGGCTGTTCGCATGGCCTCCATGTTCATTGGTAAGCCTTGTATATTTCAAAACAGTTCATATTTTCACCAAGGAGAATTAATCAAAGAATCTATGATAGTGATACCTAATCCGGAATTTAAGTTTGCTGGTAAAAAGGTAATCATACTTATTAATAGGAAAACAGCTTGTGCTTCTGAAATTTTCATCGCAAATATGAAAAAATATGCTGACGCATGGGTTATCGGACAAGAAAAAACAGCAGGTGCTTATGCCGCCGTACAAAGTTTTTACCTGCCTGAGAATATCCGTTTTTCTACAAATATGATCAATAAAATAGAATTCCCTGACATTCAAATTGAAAATACAGGAATTTCCCCTGATTTGTATGTTTATCCATATGATCCCGAAGATTTATTTCCTCATAATGATAAAATACTAAAGCAAACATTAAAATATCTAAAATTTGCAGAATAGCGCTTTCTGAAATATGTATTAATTAATTTATTGTTAAATTTAAAAATTAAAAAAATGAATGAAGTAAAAGTTTTGGTAAAACCGGAAAAAGAAATCTATGCACAAGATGTAGAAGGTTATTGTGAATTGAGTTTCTCTTGTGGTATGGGACAATCTTGTGGTTTTAACTTTGTGAACACAGACGAAGAAGAAGATATCCTTTTCTAAGTAAACTCTATTTATTGAAAAGAGGAGACTTTGGTTTCCTCTTTTCAATTAAATATTTATAAAAAGGAAAAAATCTAAATTAAGTACTAATCACTAAATAGTTTATATTATTGCAGATTTCAAATGGAAATGTTATTAAAATTTAGTTATTATAACTTTATTATTCCTGTTAAGGAAAAAAATGTTTACATCTTATACAATTCACTAAATAATAGCCTAATAGAAGTATCATGGGAGATTGGTGAAAAATTAATAACTCTGAAAAGCGATGAAATCCATTTTCTTCCGCAATCTGTTATTAATACACTTGTCGAAAACGGAAATATTATTCCAGACAGTACTGATGAACAAGCATTAATTTTACAACGCGAATTAGCTTGTAGGAAGAAATTGGCAAACGAGCCTACTTCTCATGTTGTTATTGCACTGACAAACATGTGTAATATGCGCTGTGTGTACTGTTATGAGGAATTACCGTCTTCCAAAGATGATATGGATATTGAAAAAATGAAACAGATTCTTGCTCAAATTATAAATAGTGGGATAAAGCACTTGGATATAAGATGGTTTGGAGGAGAACCCCTATTAAAGGCTGATATCATCAATGAACTTTCTACCTTTATGATTGAATTGTGTGCAGAAAGAAACATAGGATATAGCGCTAATATAATTACAAATGGAACTTTACTTAATCAAAAAAATTGGGATATTTTGTTGAAAAGTAAAGTCTCTACCGTTCAAATCACCGTAGACGGAGGATCATCTTCCCACAATAAAAAAAGAATATTACCTGGTCGTGGGAGTTTTGATTTGATTCTTGACAATCTGAGATTAATGCCGGATAATTCATTTAAAGTGGCTTTACGTATTAACGGGGATAAAGAAGTGTTCGAAACGATACCTGAATTTTTTATTACAATGAAAGAAAGAGAATTATGGCCACATAAACATAAAAACATAAAATTGGATTATGCTCAGAAATTTTATTTCAAAAATGGGAAAAACGAATCTATAGATATTTATTATTCAAGTTATGAATATCAAACTGCGCAGAAAGAATTCATAAAAATAAAACTCCAACAAATGAATCATTTTTACAAAGAAAAGAAGAAAAGAGAAGGAAGAATCGTATATGGTTATCCGAAACCAGCAATATTCTACTGTAATGTAACTGAAAATAAAAATAATATTGTTATTGACGGCAAAGGTTCGTTGTACAAATGCTATGCAAGTATAGGGAACGACGAAGGAAAGATTGGTTCTATTGATAACTTCAATATTGAGAAAAATATAGATCAGTCACTCTGTAATTTCAACAAAATACAATTTTCAGATTGTAAGCTATGTAAAATCCTTCCTATATGCGAGCAAAATTGTAATTATGCTGCGGCAAAAAGAGTCAGGAGCTATACTTGTTCTCCATGGAAATTTTTCATGGAGGAACGCATGAAAGGTTATTATTTACAAACGTTCCATAAAGATAATAATGTTCAGACTGAGTAAAAACGAAAATTGCGTTTGAATGAATCGGACTCTTGAAAAATCATGGCTTATTTATGTTATATATGGTTTCTAAATCCATTTTTTAATGAAAAAAATAGTAATTGCAATTATTGATAGCGGAGTCGATACAAAACATGTCAAATTACAAAATGTCATCTTATCTCAATATCGTGTTGAGTACAAAGAAGAACGAATCGTAATAATAGAAGAATTACCTGTTGATCGACTAGGACATGGCACTGCATGTGCGGGAATAATTCATAAGCAAATACCAGATGCCGAAATATTATCGGTTAGAATTTTTAAAGACCGCCTTTCTGCAAAGGAGGAAGAAATGGTATCTGCTATTCAATTTTGCATAGATAAACAAGTCTCAATTATTAATTGTAGTATGGGAATTGAGAAAAAAACATCTCAGGCTCTGTTTTTTGTTTGCGAAAAAACTCATAAAAATAACATATTTCTAGTAGCAGCTGCAGCAAATAATTCAGAGCAAGAAACTTATCCGGCTTTCTTCCCGTTTGTATTTAGCGTAACTTCCGGTATAATGAAAAGTAACGAATGGGGATATATTAGCGATAGTAAAATCAAATACATAGCTAAAGGAACACTTCAGCGGGTACTTGATATCCGTAGAAAATTTAATATAACAGGAGGAACTAGTTTGGCATGTCCACACCTTACGGCAATAATTGCCCAATATATAAGCGATAAACCTACAGTTACGGTAGAAAATGTTCATCAGTATTTGGAGCAATATGCCAAAAAAACTTATCCAATACGTATGTTTAAGAGAGAACAACCCACAATAAAACCGAGTATCCATTTAGATTTTCCAAACGATCTGTATCCATATGAACGATTGTCTTGGATGCGCAAAATAGCAGTTTTTCCGGTTAGCGATAAAGAGATAGAATCTTTAATCAAATTTGAAAAAATACTTTCTCCTATAGAATTAGTATATGCGATTGATTATCCACGAAGCCTGAAAAGGGGAAAATATGAAAGGATGATTAAATTCGGGACATCTGAGTTGGATTACGGTGCTTTCGATACACTTGTGGTAGGTTATTTTTATGAGCAACTTTTCGAAAAAAATCTATCTTGCGGATACGAATTAATAACTAATTGTCTTAAAAGGAATATCCATATCTTCTCATTGTCCCCTTTATTTTATGATTATTTGATAAAGGCTAAAAATGAGCTGCATAGCAATAGTATTATATATACTCCAAGAGTGGACGAGGAAAACTATTTGCAGATCATGTCTTATGATTACCTTCCGGAAAGCAAATGCCCAATCATAGCTGTGATCGGTACAGGCAGTAAGCAGGGAAAACTATCGACACAATTAAAAATCAAGAGCATAATGGAACGAGCTTCATATAATACAGCTCACTTGGGAACTGAACCTCAAAGCGAGATTTTAGGGTCTCATTTTTGTTTTCCAATCGGATATGAATCCGGTGTTGATTTGACCGGAGATAAAAAAATTCGTTACTTACGTAATCTAATCAGAATAATAGAGCATTATATAAGACCTGACATTATTATTTCGGGGATTCAGGGTTGGACCATTACTCGTTCTATTATTTCCGAAGCGGATGAAACTACGATGGCTAATTTTTTATATGGCATACAACCTGACGCTTTAGTGTGTGCAATCAGTCCTGAAGATACAATAGAAATTATAGAGAAAAATGTGCAAGTTGCTACACTTTTTACTCAAAGTAAATGCCTCTTTTATGTTATGACGCCTTTTAAAAGAAGCTATACTTCCGGTGTAACGATCAAAGTTTGCCTTAACAAAGAGGAATATGGACTACAGCGAGAAGTATTTTCCAAAAAACTAAAACTTCCTGTACTTGATATTTTTGACGATAAGAATGAATCAATCATTTTAAAACTCATTACGGATTACTTTTCATGAATGATATTGAAATAAAAGTGCATCTTATTGAGATTGCAAAAAATATTTTGAAAGTAGATTCTGAAGTTGATGATTTATTATATTTGATTATTTCGGAATCTTTATTGGCAATTACTTTTATATCTATAATTGAAGAGGAATTTGATATAGAATTTGATGATGATGATATTGATATAGAATTTTTCGGCTCTTTTGATGAAATTGTATTACGCATAAAAAATTACATTTAAGAGTAGTATCAATGATAGAGCGAAAAAAGCAAATGTATTCACATCTCTTAGTGAACGGAACTATCTTGAAACTTTTTGAGACTTTGAATGTTCTCTCCACCCTTTCGGAGCGTTCTTGCCATTTCGTATAAAAATGAGAAAAGATACTTTTTATACCGCACTATCTTCTCTTAGGAGATGTCAATAAATAACATACTTAAATAATTTTACGGGAATTATAAAAAAGGTGTTATCTTTGCGAAAAAAAAGCGATGAAAACACGCGAAATAATACAAAAGCGAATAAGGATAAATTTAGGACAGTTAAATGAGAGACAATCAAGAATATATCTTGCATCAGAGGCGATAAGTTATGGTTGGGGAGGTATAACGCTCGTATCCCAACTGTCAGGAATAAGCCAGAAGACGATACAATTAGGTATTAAAGAATTAAATAAAGAAATAGAGACGGCATCTACAGATAAAATCAGACGAGCCGGTGCAGGCAGAAAGCAGGAAAAAGACAAACAGGAAGGACTGGAAAAAGCCATATTGGAAATAGTAGAAGGACATACGGTTGGCGATCCGA
>JAIROC010000613.1 GCA_031257735.1 Bacteroidales bacterium
CTTTTACAATGGCTGAAAGCCATAAATCATTAGCACAGTGGCAACGCCCTGTGAAATGAACGATGCCCCCTCTCTCTCAAGCCCTGAAAGGGCGTAATCAATTTTTTCCCAAAATATCATTTCATCCTATAATTGATTACGCCTTTTCAGGGCTTAGTTTTTAGGAAATTACGTTACACAGGGCGTTGCCCTGTGCTATTGATTGCGGGCTTTCAGCCCTTTACCGTTATTCTCTGATTACAATTATACATTAAAGACAGACACTAAATACGATTCAACTTACAATAACAGCAAGTGGGAAGGGTTTCGCCCATCCGCCTTGCCGTCTGTCTGTGTTTTCGCACTTTCGCGATATTATTGTATATTCAATTTCTTTTTTAAGTCTTTAGGGAGAGCGTCTTTGTGGATAAAGATATTGATTGTTTTATATTCTACGAAAGGATAGGAAGCGTACAAATAGCCTTTGTAATCGCCATACTCTCCCCAAGAATTTTTCACGATAAAATATTTATTTCCGTTTTGGTCTGTCGCTTTACCTACTACGTGCATACCATGGTCATCTGTTGTTTGATAGTTATCGAAAGCATCTTGACGCATTTGTTGAGTGATTTGTTTTTCTTTTCCCGGATTTTTGAACCACTCTTCTATTTTTTTATTCTTTGGTAGCGTTACCCATTTTGCGATTTCGGCGTCTGCCATTTCGTAATTATCAAAATCAGGTATGACAGCAATACCCTGACGGGAAAATCCATCCTCTGAAACATCCGAACCCCATGCAAAAGTGTATCCGTTATCAATGGCTTTATCCATAATGTCCATCAGTTCGTCTATCGGAATATTGTAACTGTATTCACCTATCCAATTATCAGGGATTTCTACAGGAAAGGATGTATAAAAAGGATGATGCGTGAAAGAAGTTAAACTGACATAATCTTTTACATTAAGTCCTGTAACCTCTTTGTAAAAAGTCATGGGCGTATATTCTTTTCCTTTGTAGTTAAATTTTTCCGGTTTAGCGCCCAAATAAGCATCCAAAACGGCTTCATATCCCTTTAACCATGCAGTACTCAGTTTCTTGTTAGGGTTTTTGACAACAGCATCGAGGTATGCTTTTAAGATAGCGTCTAATTCCCCGTGAGCGTGAATATCTTCGCCATAGTTTAATCCCAAATACTCTGATAAAGGAACAATGCCGTAATTTTCAAGTACCCAGAATACATCCGCAAAAGCTCCACCTTGACCAAAATTTAAATTACCGTGCATACGAACATATCGTTTTGCTTTTTCATTGTATGTATTCCACACAATATATAAGGGAGAAAGACTTACCGAATCTTTTCCCAGACGCATCATTTCCGTTTCCAGATATGAAATTGTAGACCACGACCAACAAGTTCCTGCTCTATCCTGTGATTTTATGGATGTTGCAGGTAGACGTTTAATGTCGGTAAATTGGAATGGTTTTTTCTCTTCTTTATTATCCTGTGCAATGATAACACCTTGAAATCCCAATAAAAGGATGATTGTAAAAATCAATATTCTTTTCATTTTTATACTTTTTTTAGTTATTAATAAATTATTTAGCTGCAATTGTTTCTATTTCTACCAGAACGCCCATGGGAAGGTCTTTAACGGCAAAAGCTGCTCTCGCTGGACAATCTTTTGTATAATATTTTGCATAGACTTCATTCATGGCTTTGAAATTGGCAATATCACTTAATAGACAGGTTGATTTAACAACATCTGTAAATGTATAGCCTGCTTCTTTTAGAATGGCTTCTATGTTTTGCATTACTTGTTCTGTTTGAGCTTCGATACCGTCGGGAATTTTACCTGTTTGAGGATTTACGGGAATTTGTCCCGAAATAAACAACATCCCATTTACTTCGATGGCTTGACTGTAAGGACCTATTGCTTTAGGCGCATTTTCTGTGTGTATTATTCTTTTTGACATTTATATTAATAAAATTTATTGATGATTATTCGTTTGAAGTATATTACCATTTATTGTAATGTATTTTAGTTTCGTCGTATTTATCTTTTGGTTGATGTTCTCCTTTGGGATAGCCCATAGGTATTACACAAAGCGGAAGTATATTTTCGGGGAGATTGACACTTTGTATCACAGCATCCATTCTGTCTTGATATGGATAAGCGGCAGTCCATACAGCGCCAAGTTCCATGGCTTCTACCGCCAATAAAATATTTTCTGTAACGGCAGAACAGTCTACATACCAATAGGACGATTTGGTTGTATCTCCGCAGACAACCATTGCCAATGGAGATTGTGCCAACATTTTAGCGTGTGGTAATTTGGTCGCCAATGACTGTAATATTTCCTGATCATCAATGACTATAATCTCCCATGGACGAGTATCTTTTCCAGAGGGCGCAGACATGCCTGCTTTTATTATTGTATTTATATCCTCTTTACTAATGGGTTTATTGGGAATAAAATTCCTCACGCTTTTACGATTATAAATAACCGACAAGGCTGCGTCTTTTACTGATGTTGTTGTCATGGGTTGTTCTACTGTTTGTTTCTGTTGTCGAATAAGTAATATCGTTACAGAAAGGATTAATAATAAACATATTATTTGATAAATAATTACCTGTTGATTTTTCATTGTATTATTTTAATTTTTATCTTGTGCCATTATGAACGAATATTTTTGAATGAAATTGTTTTAAACGTATCTAATAATTGTCCGGTGGGGCAAAAAAAGCGACACCATGGACGATTAATAAATGCCGACAATAATATAAAAAAACCTGCCAGAATTAATACAAAG
Organism: Bacteroidales bacterium; assembly: GCA_031257735.1. Lineage (GTDB taxonomy): Bacteria > Bacteroidota > Bacteroidia > Bacteroidales > WCHB1-69 > JAIROC01. Next base: position 2,793 of record JAIROC010000613.1, read on the forward strand.
TTAGAGACTGATATGATTTTGAATGCAGGGAATGGTTCTATGTAAGAAATATCTGTTACAATTCCCATCATTAGAAGAAAAACAATCAACAACAGAATAAGTTTACGCATGAAATGTAGCGCCTTTAATACAGACAGCGAAATATGTATTTTGCGTTTATTCAGTTTGCCTGTCAATTCCTGCAATGCTCCGAATGGACAAAGCCATGTACAATAAAATTGTTTGTTTGTTACCAATGGTATGATAACGGATAAAATAAGAATAACAAAAAATACATATTGGGACAAAAAAGGAATACTGTTACTCAAACCCGCATATACTCCCGACACAGACAGAAAAATACCTTGCCAAACACCCAACACAATGACAGACATCCCTAAAAGATACAGTCGATAGGGTTTCATGATGTTGGGTTTTAAAAAGCAAAAAAGTGCAAACAAAATCACCACCAATGCGCAAACATTTTTCAAGACAGATAAAAAATCTCTATGATGATTTGTAGTTGTATTTAAAAGGCTCATTCGTTTATGGAATGACTTTATCACGGATGTAGACGTATAAGTAGCGCCAGAGATAGCGTCTACTTCTTTATTTAAGGCAGCATCTATGGTTAATCCATTCCATTGTTCAAACAAACCTTCTTCGGAGACGTAGGTTACATAACTTGGCGTTTCATTATTTTCCAAAAGTTTGGTTCCGATAATTTTTTGATGTTGATCGAAAGCGATGATTAAGGGTGTATTTCCGCCAAAACCGTAAATGTTATTTGAATACGGAGCAGAATACATAACATATCCTGCTTTTTTATTTTCTTTGTCATAGACTTCTATCCAGCTAGTATCTATCCTGTTTAATGAAACTGCCTGCGGGAAAAAATAAAGTATATCTTCATCAATAGTAACGGCAACAGACATTTCTGTTCTGTTGCCGTCTTTCATTACAGACATATTTATATATCCTTGCAACGCTACCACGCCCATAGCGCCAAATAGAAGCATGAAATTGAAAATATACTGTATAATCTTAGAGAAAAGCATTACTTAACAGGTTTTCTCATCAGACAGTTTATAATTTCTCCAATGTAGAATTTATGATATTGAGGCATTTCATTGTATATGGATTGTGTATTGGCGCCTCTTCTTGTCATGACAATATCTGTAGCAAAGTTTTCTGCTTTGAATTGGTCAGAATACAATTTTTTGCATTCTAAAACAAGATATGCTTCCTTAAAATAAACAGCGCCATTTTCTGTATAGAGGGGAGTAAGTCCTGCTGCTACAGCCTTGTTTATTTCCTTGTGATTTCTTCCTGATTCAGTTCCACAATAGTTTAGGGCTTCGCGATATGTTCTATCGAAGAAGCACAAGGTATAATAGTCGCTTTGTTCTTTTTCCATAAATTCAAACGTATAACGGTCTGGATGTATGTAGCAAGTTGCAATGGGTTTGCTCCAAATGACGCCTAATGTTCCCCAGCCTGCAGTCATTGTGTTGTATAATTCTTTATTGCCTGCTGTAATGAGCATCCATTCATCTCCAATTAGTTGTATCGGATTGCCAGAGATTTCTTTTGCTTCTATCTTTACAAATTCTTCACTTCTAATCATTCCTGTTGATTGTTCTTCTTTGATTACTTCTACTTCTTTTCCGTTTTCGTTTTGGGCGGAATTGCATCCTGTTAGACATACTGCTAACACTAATAAACTTTTTAAATATTTCATCTCGGTGTATTATTTTAAAATGTAATTACAGAGATACAAAAATAAAGCCACACTTTAAAAAATATGCTATTAAGAACTCATTATAATGATTTCCATTTCATTTCCAACGCATAAAATACGTATAATCTATCAGGTATCTAAATTTTCTTTTTCTTCTTTTTCTTCTTTTTCTTCGGATGTTTTTCCTGTTTGATAATAATTATAAACGGCAATTGCTCTATCTTTTCCGATTACAAAAGAAAGATCTTCAAGCGAAGTTTTTTTAATGGTATTGACTGAACGAAACTCGGATAATAATTTTTCCGCCGTCATACTTCCTATTCCTTTAATACAGGTTAATTCTGTTTGCGTCATTGATTTATCTCTTCGTTGTCGGTGGTGCATAATACCAAAGCGATGAGCTTCATCCCGTAAATGTTGAATTACGCGTTGGGTTTCGGATTTTTTATTAATGAATAAAGGTACCGTATCATTTGGACGATAAATTTCTTCCAATCGTTTTGCAATACCAATAAGCGAAATTTTATTTTCGATTCCCAATTCTTCTAGTGCAGAATAAGCGGCAGAAATCTGACCTTTACCTCCGTCTACAACTATCAAATCGGGGAAAGGGCTTTCTTCTTTCAGCAATCTTCCGTATCGACGTTTAATCACTTCTTTCATTGTTGCAAAATCATCAGGCTTGTCTACCGTTTGAATGTTGAAAATACGATATTCTTTTTTAGAAGGTTTTCCTCCACGAAAACAGACCATAGCCGCAACAGGATAACTCCCCTGTATATTGGAATTGTCAAAACATTCGATATATGCAGGTGGACGAGGCAGATTTAAATCATTTTGTATGGTTGTCAACAATTGTTTTCTGTGGGATTCAGGATTGGAAAATTCCTTTTGTTTTTGCATTTCGAACATGTATGCAGTTGCATTACGTAAGGCTAACACTAATAGTTTCTCTTTTTCATTCCGTTTGGGAACTGTAATTTTAATTCCCCTCATATCGCAATCTAAAGCAAAGGGGACAATAATTTCATGCGCCATACTGTTAGTGGTTTTTCTCAATTCTATGATGGCATACAATAACGCTTCTACGATGGTCTCATTCAGTTGGTATTTAATAGTAAGCGCTTGCGTTTTAATAATGGATCCATTGACTACGTGAAAATAACAAACATAAGCCGCCGCCATATCTTCTACAATATTAAACACATCTACATTGCTGATTGTCGAATTGACAATGGTTGATTTGGCTTGATATTTTTCCAATGAAAGTATCTTCATTTTAACTTCATGCGCTTTTTCAAATGCCATTTCGTCAGCGTAGGTCATCATTTGCTTTCTTAGTGTATTGAGAACTAAAGCTGTATTTCCCTGAATAATATTTATTGCCTGTTGAATATTGTCCATATATCCTTCATGAGATTGTTTACCAACACAAACCCCCATACATTTTTTAATATGATAGTTTAAACATGCTTTATATTTTTTTGCATTGATATTGGCTTCTGTCAGGTTTAGTTTACAGTCACGCAAAAGATAAATTTCGGAAACCATATCCAAAATTGTTTTCATAATTTTTACGGAAGGATATGGTCCGAAATAACGTGCCTTTTCATCTGTTTTTCTACGTGTAGCATATAAGCGTGGAAAAAATTCATTGGAAAGACATAACCACGGATACGTTTTATCGTCTTTTAGTTGAACATTATATTTCGGCTGATATTCTTTAATAAGATTATTTTCCAGCAGCAGGGCATCGTATTCCGTATCTACGATAGTAAATTCGATATCTGCAAGATGTCTCAATAATAATAATATACGAGGATGATCCTGATCTTTTTGAAAATAAGAAGCGACTCTTCTTTTCAGATTTTTTGCCTTTCCTACATAAATAATAGTTCCATCTTTGTCGAGGTAACGATAGACGCCGTTTTTTTCAGGTAATCGTTCCAAAATAGATTCTATATATGGATTTATTCTCATTGATTTAGCATTTAGTTTAATCAATTGATTGTATTGAGACTGTTTCTTTCAATCTTTCTGCATTTTCGGCGACCTGTAATGCTTCTATGGTATCCTGAATATTTCCATCCATAAATGCAGTTAGATTATACATTGTTAAATTGATACGATGATCAGTAACGCGATTTTGCGGATAATTGTAGGTACGTATTTTTGCTGAACGATCTCCTGTAGAGACCATTGTTTTTCTTTTGGAAGAAACATCATCTAAATATTTCTGATATTCCATTTCAAAGATACGGGTACGCAAAATGCGCATCGCTTTATCTAAGTTTTTGATTTGTGATTTTTCATCCTGAATAGCAACGACAATTCCTGTTGGAATATGTGTTAATCGAACAGCTGAATAAGTTGTATTGACAGACTGTCCGCCCGGTCCCGATGAACAATAAGTATCTTTGCGAATATCACTTTGTTTCAATTCCACATCAAACTCATCTGCTTCGGGCAATACCACTACTGAAGCTGCTGAAGTATGAACTCTTCCCTGTGTTTCCGTTTGAGGAACACGTTGTACTCGATGTACACCCGATTCATATTTCAACAACCCATATACACCCTCCCCGGTTACATCAAAAACAATTTCTTTAAATCCTCCCATTGTTCCTTCTGTCATGGAAACGATATCTATTTTCCAATTTTTGGCTTCACAGTAATGCGTATACATACGAAAAAGATCTCCTGAAAAGATACTTGCTTCATCGCCTCCTGTACCTGCACGTATTTCTACGACAGCATTTTTACTATCTTGTGGATCGGATGGAATTAATAGCAAACGAATTTTTTCTTCCATTTCTTCGTAATGGGAGGTTAGTTGTATTAATTCTTCTTTTGCGAGCAAGCGAAATTCTTCATCTTTTTCTTTTGCGAGAACATCTTTTGCATTTTCGATATTGCTTATAATGTTTTTATATTGTTTATATGCTTCAACAATAGGTTGTAAATCTTTATAATCCTTACTCAATTTTACGTAACGTTTCATATCGGCAACCACATCAGGTTGTACGATTTGATCGCCTATTTCTTCCCAGCGTTTATATATGATTTCCAATTTATCTAATAAAATACTCATATCTTTTATTATGCGTTTTTCAAAAGTCTGCAAAGATACACTTTAATTATGAATTATGACCCGAAGCGAAACGGAGAGCAGCGTAGCTAATTATGAATTAGGCTGACGCATGAAGTTGTAGAGACGATGTGTGCACCGTCTCTACGTCAGCAAGAAAAATGAATTATGAACCATAAGAGCAACGTAATTAGAGTCTGTCTATAAAGTCGGCATAACGCCGTCATTGCGAGCGTAGCGAAGCGCCCGTAAGAGCAGCGGAGCTAATCCCTACCCAAAGAACGCATTGATTGTTAGGAATTAGCTACGCTGCTCTTACGGGTACCACGTCGCTGCGCTCCTTATAATGACGCTTTTTATAAATGCCGTATTATGAGACATAAAGCGTCATTGCATTTGTGCTTTAGAGCATCAAAACGATTACTCGTAATGACGGCATTGATTATTGCGAAAATACTTTATAGACAGACACTAATTATTAATTGTTGAAGTATTTTTCTGCATTTTTCAGCGAGTTCTGCGGAAAACTTGTCCTTTAAGGAGATTATTTTATCAATAAATCTTAATGCGTAATTTAGGTTTACGACGTATATGGTAGCGAAAAAGATTTTTCCGGAAATATTCTTGCAGATACAAATATTAGTTGTACTTTTGCAGCAACGTGCTCACCCCGCTTCTCATAAGAACAGCGCACTCAGGGTGAGCGTTTTATTTTATTTGCCATGTCTAAATTATTTTATTCCAAGGAATTTATATCTTATCAGGATCAAATTGCATTGCTTAAGTCACGCGGGATGAAGTTTGCTGACGAAAATAAAGCCCTGCATTTGCTCGAAAATATCAGCTATTATCGTTTTAGCGGTTATTGGTATCCTTTGCTTGCCGACAAACAAAGTCATGTTTTCAAGCCTGATGCCGATTTTGAAACGGCATTTAGCCTGTACAAGTTCGACAGGGAACTGCGGCAACTCATCAGCTCCGAAATGGAGAAAATTGAGGTTGCTATCCGTGCAAAAACGTCATATCTCATGTCGTTGGCTTATAATGCTTTTTGGATGGAAGATACGACATTGTTTACCAATCCATCCGTGCATCAGTCAATATTCGACAAGATACGAGATGAACTCAACCGGAGTGATAAAGAATTTATATTGTCTTTCAAATCGAAATATTCCAATCCGTACCCTCCATCGTTTATTTTGTTGGAAATTACTTCATTCGGAACGCTTTCCCGATTGTATAGTAATCTAAAACAGGGAAAAGCTCGAAAGGATATTGCCGGAGCATTCGGATTGTCAGACAAGGTACTTGAATCGTGGCTACACAGTCTTGTTTATATCCGCAATGTGTGCGCACACCATGCTCGCTTATGGAACAGGCAGGTAGGAATAAAACCTTTGTTCCCCCGACATACACAAAATACATGGATTGATATGAACAATGTAAGCAACAGGCGAATGTATTACATTCTTTCCATAATTCTTTATCTGCTCAACATTGTTAATCCCAACCATACTTTCAAACAAAAACTTAAAAATCTTTTTCTGAAATATCCTAATGTAGACAGGATGGCAATGGGTTTCCCCCCTAATTGGCAAAATGAGCCACTATGGAAGGACTAATGCTGTATGCAGGAAGTGAGTGTATTTGTTGGATTGATAATAATAGTAATATATGTATACCAGTAACCCTGTTCGGACGAGGTTCTACCTGCGCAGTAAAAAGAATATAAAAAAATACCTGTTCGGACGAGGTTCTACCTCGTTCGGATTATCCTCGCAGGTTCTACCTGCGTAGTAAAAAGAATATAAAAATAACAAGGATGACATGTCGGTAGAAAACATCACGTTCGCAATCAAAAATCCCGTAGGGATGATATGTCGGTAGAAACAGATGAATACCCGTTTTTCTCTCCTGTCCCGTTAGGGACAGAATGTAAATCAACCTGATAATATCTTACATGGCGCACCTGACGGCACGCTTTGACAAGAACCCTATCATTATTTCTACCAACATTCCGTCCCTAACGGGACTTTGAAAAAGTATTTCGGAAAAATGATTGATGATAAAAATATTTTTAGTACTTTTGTCCTGCAAAATTTTATGGGTTTATTTTTTTTATATTGTAATGGTAAAACAAATTTTTTATTCGGTAAAACAATTGTTAATCTTTTTAATAGCAATGCGTTGTTTTGTATTTAATGCGTAGTAATATGGTAAAGGAAAGGATAAATAAAAGCAGATATTATTTGAAAAAAACTTCCGTGAAAATACTAATAAGTGTTTTCTGTGGAGAAACCTGTAAATTTGTACTTAAATAAAATGAGAAAAATGAGTTTTGTTGAAGAGCTAAAATGGAGAGGTATGATACACGATATTATGCCGAAAACAACAGAGATACTGGATAAAGAACAAATCACTGCTTACGTAGGACTTGATCCCACTTCCGATTCTTTGCACATTGGACATTTAGTAAGTCTAATGTTGTTGAAACATTTGCAACAAAATGGACATAAACCTTTGGTCGTAATGGGAGGCGCAACAGGTATGATTGGAGACCCTTCCTTTAAATCGGAAGAACGCTCCTTATTATCCTTAGATGAAATCGAACATAATTTGTTGGGAATAAAAAAACAACTCTCCAAATTTTTAGATTTCGATTCGAAAAGCAATGCTGCCGAATTACTCAATAATTACGATTGGACTAAAGATTATACGTTCCTGGAATTTATTCGCGATATAGGTAAACATATAACCGTAAACTATATGATGGCAAAAGATTCTGTAAAAAAACGTATTGCTACAGGAATTTCATTTACCGAATTTTCTTATCAACTGTTGCAGGGCTTTGATTATCTTCATTTGTATCAAACTAAAAATTGTCGATTACAGATGGGCGGCTCTGACCAATGGGGAAATATTACAACAGGCGTGGAACTTATTCGTCGTGTTACAGGGGGGGAAGCATTTGGGCTTACTTGTCCCTTGATAAAAAAAGCCGACGGCGGAAAATTTGGTAAAACCGAAAAAGGAAATGTCTGGCTCGACCCAAGCAAAACATCTCCTTATTCATTTTATCAATTCTGGTTAAACTGTTCGGATGAAGATACTAAAAAATATATCCGTATTTTTACCTTGCTTCCAAAAGAAGAAATTGAAAGTATGGAGAAAGAACATGACGCCAATCCACATTTGCGCATCATGCAAAAAACATTGGCAAAAGAATTGACAATCTGTGTCCATTCTGAAAAAGATTATTTGGCAAGTGTGGAAGCAAGTAAAATTCTTTTTGGTGCAGGTACGGCAGAAAGTTTATCCGCTTTATCTAAAGAAATGTTTTTTACTGTTTTTGAAGGCGTCCCACAATATAATATAGCAGCATCCAAATTTCAGGACGGAATAAATATTGTTGAACTGCTTGCAGAAGAAACAAATATTTTTTCCTCCAAAGGAGAAGCAAGACGTATGTTAAAAGAAAATGGAGTATCTGTGAACAAAATAAAAGTAAGCGATACTTCTATCATCGGTTTAAATGAACTGATTAATAACCAATATTTATTAATTCAAAAAGGGAAGAAAAATTACTATGTTATCCTTGTACATTAGCAATCATAATCAAATCTATACAGAATGAAAAGAATTATATTAATAACCATAGCATTGTTGTTGTGTTCAGTTTCAAGTTTTGCACAAAATAATAATGGCAAACCCAAAGAAACAATATCTTGTAAACCCAAGAAATCGTCATACAGAGCCACTTTACCTCCTCGTGGAGGCAGGTCAAAAATGCCTAATGGTATAGAAGGAAATAAAATTAATTTTGGATTTAGTTTGGGCGGTTCACTTGCTCTTATTGACGCCTTAAATAAAGAAAAGGCATTTATCGGAGGCCGAGGTACTATTTTTATCCATGCCATTATCCCAAATACCCAAACATTTGCCGTAGGATTTGAAGGAGGACTTACTTATTTGCTGGCAAATAGTACAAAATATAAAGAAACATTAGAGGCATCAACCCGAGACGGAGCGCTCGCTACCTCAAAAGAAGCACAGGTAACAGTTGGAAATTGGATGTTGCCAACAGCGCAGGTAAGTTTTTTAGGAAATTTTCACCCTGCGCAACGTTTTAATGTTCAAATAAAAGGTAATATAGGAATTGTCCTTGCTATGGTGCCAAGATATAATGGAGAATATTATGTAAAGGAAATTCAAAGTGATGGAACATACGTAGAAAATAAATATGCCTTCCTTTATGGCAATGATTTCAAAATGGGTTTTTCGGCAACTGTCGGAACAAAATTATTGTATGCTCTTACCAATTACATGGAGTTTGGAGTCGGATTAGATTGGTCTTATTTTCGATTTTCATACGAAAGAGGCTGGACTTCTCCAGAGATAAAAATCACTCCTGAATTAACACAGTTTGGTGTTTTTGATTTACACTTAGGATTAGCCTTTAGTTTTTAGTTTATTACGATATAATTTTTTAAATATATAATTTATGAACAACGCGATTTTTAATTTTAGAGAATGTGAGAATGAACCGGTGAAGTCGTATGCTCCCGGAAGTGAAGAACGTCGTCTGCTACAAGCAGAACTTGACAGGCAATTTAATACTCAAATAGAAATACCTCTTATTATCGGAGGTAAGAAAATAACAACAGGAAAAATAGGAAAAGTAGTTATGCCGACAGATCATCAACATGTATTGGCAACATATCACCAATGTACGGATAAAGAAGTTCGTATGGCGATTGATTCGGCAATGAAAGCAAAAGATGCATGGGCAAATCTTCCTTGGGAAGAACGTTGCAGTATTATTTTACGGGCTGGGGAATTGTTTGCAAAAAAATATCGTTATGTAATGAATGCTTCCTGTATGCTTGGACAAGCAAAAAATGCAATGCAGGCAGAAATAGATTCTGCTTGTGAGTCTATTGATTTTATGCGTTTCAATCCTCATTTTGCAGCCAAGATATATGCAGATCAACCTATATCGGTAGGCGAAAATATCAATAGAGTCGAATACCGTCCTTTAGAAGGATTTGTCTATACTATTACACCGTTTAATTTTACGGCTATTGCGGTTAATTTGAATATCAGTCCTGTGTTAATGGGCAATGTTACCGTATGGAAACCTGCCACGACTTCTTTATTATCGAGTTATTATGCTATGGAAATATTTAAGGAAGCAGGTATTCCTGATGGAGTTATCAATTTTGTACCGGGGTCAGGTTCTATTATTAGTAATGTGGTATTGAATGATCCTGATTTTGGAGGAATTCATTTTACGGGTTCTACAGGTGTATTCAATAGCTTTTGGAAAACAGTAGGAGAAAATGTAGGAAAATACAAAACATATCCTAAATTGGTTGGTGAAACAGGAGGTAAAGATTTTGTATTTGTTCACAATAGCGCTAATCCCAAAGAAGTGGCTACAGCGCTTGTGCGTGGATCGTTTGAATTTCAAGGACAAAAATGTTCTGCTGCTTCAAGAGCATATATTCCTGTTTCTCTTTGGGAAGATACTAAGAAATATATGTTTGACATGTTGAAAGAAATAAAGATGGGAGATGTTCGTGATTTCTCAAATTTTGTCAATGCTGTTATTGATGAGGCTTCTTTTGATAATATTGCGGGATATATTCAACGAGCTGAAAAATCAAACGATGCTGAAGTCATCGCAGGAGGAAAATGCGACAAATCAACAGGGTATTTTATCGAGCCGACTATCATTCTGGCAAAAACACCTAAATATGAAAGTATGGAAGAAGAAATTTTTGGTCCTGTTTTGACGATTTATGTTTATGAAGACGCAAAATATGAAGAAACTTTGAAACTGTGTGACGAAACTTCTCCTTACGCGCTTACAGGTTCTATTATGGGCTATGATAGATATGCGGTAATGATTGCTGATAAATACTTACGCTATTCCGCGGGCAATTTTTACATTAATGATAAACCAACAGGAGCAGTTGTAGGACAACAACCTTTTGGTGGAGCAAGAGCTTCTGGAACAAATGATAAAGCAGGAAGTTATCTTAATTTGATACGATGGACTTCTCCACGTACTATTAAGGAAAATATTAATCCTCCAACAGATTATAAATATCCTTTCCTGTCAGAATAATTTCTGTGAAATAATGATGAGATTATCCCGCTATTGTGGCAGGATAATCTCTTTTTTTCATAGCGCCTCAAAAAAATTTAATCCTTTTTATGGGACTGTATGTCGTCGAGAAATTTCATGTACATTCGCAAAAAACATATTAAGGATTATTCTGATCTTTATTTCGGAAGAAAATGAATTTTTACGGAGAACTAAAATATAACACAAATGAAAAAAATAATTTTACTGTTTATATTGGTAATAGTTTCATCAAATATTAAAGGACAACAATGTGGCATTCAGGCGCGCGATTTGTTTTATGCAGTTATTGACGGACACGTTGATAATGTATGGAATGGCGTAGACATGATTAAAGGTTTTACAGGGAAAGATGTCATTATTGGTTTTACTGACTGGGGTTTTGACTATACCAATCCTGTTTTTTACGATACAACCATGACGAATTACAGGATATTACGGGCATGGGATCAGTACAGACAGGCAGGTCCTGCTCCTGAAGGCTTTACATACGGAACGGAATTAACAGGAAAAGATGTCCTTCTTCAAGCTCAATGTGATACTTCAAATGTATATGGATATGGTTATCATGGAACGCATGTAGCGTCTATTGCTGCGGGCGCTGGCGCAGGAACGTCATATAAAGGAGTTGCTTACGAAGCAGATTTGCTTTTTGTCTCCATTGCCGTAGATGAACAGGCTATTCTTGATGCTTTCCTGTGGATGTATAAAGTTGCGCAGGAAGAACAGAAAAGGCTTGTAGTCAATATGAGTTGGGGATTATATTACGTCGGTAACATGGATGGTACGGGACGGGTTGCACAGGTAATTGATTCGCTTTCTACATTGGGGGTTGTTTTTGTAAGTAGCGCTGGAAATAACGGGGAAAAATACTTTCATTTATCCCATACCTTTTCAGAAGAAAATGATACGCTAAAATCATGGATTTCTTTTGCCGAAGGAGGCGGAGACGCGCGTTGGGGACAATCTGTTTCAATGATTAATTCTCCAAATACTTCCTTTACTTTCGGGCTTCAAATCTCAAACTCAAACAATGAAACTGTCGCATGCTCCCCTTATTATGATACAGAATTGGGGAATTATGATATTGATACATTTCTCATTGTAAATACGACAGATACTATATTTTATAATGCATTCATAGAAAAGTCCAATCCTTATAATAATCGTCCACAGGCGAGGTTCAGAGTGAAAACCAATAAATACAGAAACGGTTTAATCGTAACTTCCCAAAGTGGAGATTTTCATGCATGGAATTTAATCGAATTATCCAATGGAGTAGGAAATTGGGGCGCTAATTTTGACAGTAGAGGGATGCCAGGGTGGTCTTCTGGAGATAATCGTTACGGGATAGGAGCGCCTGCTCATATAGATTGTGTAATTTCGGTTGCCGCTCATGTAACAGAAAAAAGAAATCCAATAGGAGCTAATTCAGGCGGATATATTGCCAGCTTTTCAAGCTATGGACCTACTATTGACCAAAGAATGAAACCTGAAATTTCAGCTCCGGGATACTTAGTGATCGCTTCAGTTTCCAGCTTTACACAAGAACAAATATCTTCATCTGTAACCGTTAATTTTGAAGGAAGAACCTATAAATTTGTTGGATTATCTGGAACTTCCATGTCTTCTCCTTTCGTTGCAGGTGTGGTAGCATTGATGCTTCAGGCTAATCCCTATTTAACGCCTGTACAGGTAAAGGAAATCCTTACACAAACAGCTTATTCCGACTTATACACTGAAAGATCTGGAACCGAACGTTTCGGATATGGAAAAGTACAAGCCTATAATGCCGTATTAAAAGCATTGGAAACAATAGGTATTGCCAACTTTGAAACAGCTAAAACACGACTTACTGTTTTCCCAAATCCGGGTGTTGATATTGTTTATATTTCCGCACAGGCAAATCTTCGTCCCATCATGCTCGAAGTATACGATATTTCAGGAAGACAACTACAAAAACAATTTATTTATTCTGGAGTCAATACGCTTGATATGAAATCTTTTACAGCAGGATGTTATATAATGAAATTTTCCGACGGGAAAAAAAGTTGGTTTAAAAAATGGATTAAGAACTAAGGCATCATGTTATTATTTAGTGTCTGTCTATATAGTATTTTCGCAATGACGGCATTACGTCGACTATATAGACAGACACTATTTATCTTTATCTCTAAATTATAGAATATAAATTATCTTTCCAATGAAAAATATAATGAGAATATTTAGTGTTACAATTATTTTATATTGTGGAATTTTTCTATAACAAAACAGCGCTAACAACAACATTATCGGGACATTCGTCTTCAAGATACTATTTATTTTTACAAATTGAAGATAAAAAAATATGGTTTCTGAGAACATTTATTTATATTCTATACAATATAGATAATAAGGCTTCGTTAATTGTACGAATGTTCTGTAACGAACATCATTTATTTATTCATTAAAGATAATGAATAGAAAACTTTTATAAGGTAATTTGTTTTTATTGAAATAAAAATTTTTTTCAGCTTGGGCTGTTCTAACAAGGACAGCCCTTTCTTTTTTTATCAATTGAAAATGAGCTGACGCAAACAAAAATAATTAGTGTCTGTCCGAAAACGCATAAATTCATTTCTTCAATGTATAATTGTAATCAGAGAATAACGGTAAAGGGCTGAAAGCCCGCAATCAATAGCACAGGGCATTACTAATTGAAA
>JAIROC010000027.1 GCA_031257735.1 Bacteroidales bacterium
GGGAATGCACATCGCCTATCCTGCTATGGGTAATATTGAGCAGGACAGCACAGGCTATCGCTTTATCCCCTTGAAAAAATAAACGCTGGGAAAAGGGAAGGGATAAGTTATTTCATCTAAGATGTAGCCTGTCTCCTTCCTTGATCTTTACAGTTTTCTCTTTTCTTATCCCAAACTCAGGAACTATAATAATGAAGATATTACTTTCATTTTTCACTTTGCGATTAAAAAAAGGAGATATTCGTTTATTATTCAATGCTACGGAGTATTAAAAAAAGAATTAGTTGAAAATGTAAATCCAATCGTTTTTTTTCGTATCTTCGTAATCTATTTTTTGAAAGTTTAAGTGATTGAACTTTATATTTTTGACTTTACAAATAATTTATGATAGAAGGAGGAAAGATAGTTTCAGTAAATATTGAAGACCAAATGAAGTCTGCATACATTGATTATTCTATGTCAGTAATCGTATCTCGGGCGTTACCTGATGCCAGAGATGGCTTTAAACCCGTTCATAGAAGGATTTTATATGCGATGTACGATATGGGAATATTGTCGGATAAACCCACTAAAAAATCAGCAAGAATTGTTGGGGAAGTATTGGGAAAATATCATCCGCATGGAGATACAGCTGTATATGAATCAATGGTTCGTATGGCGCAGGATTGGTCTTTGCGTTACATTTTGGTTGAAGGGCAAGGGAATTTTGGTTCTATAGATGGAGATGCTCCAGCAGCAATGCGTTATACGGAAGCACGTTTGAAAAAAATTGCTGAAGAAATGCTTGAAGATATCAATAAGGATACGGTTGATATGAAACTTAATTTTGATGATTCTTTATATGAACCTACTGTTTTACCGGCAAAGATACCCAATTTGTTGATTAACGGTTCATCGGGTATTGCTGTAGGTATGGCAACAAATATGCCACCTCATAATCTCTCGGAAGTAATAAACGGGATCATTGCGTATATTGAGAACAAGGACATAGACATAGAAGAATTGCTAAAGTACATAAAAGCGCCTGATTTTCCAACAAGTTGTACTATTTACGGTTATAATGGAGTAAGAGAAGCGCTTATGACGGGTCGTGGTCGTGTGGTGATGCGCGGAGATGTTACAGTAGAAACGGCAGAACATACGCACGGACGAGAACGGATCATTATAAATACAATTCCTTATCAAGTGAATAAGGCAGAAATGGTCAAAAAAATTGCCGACTTGGTAAAAGAAGGTAAAATAGAAGGAATTGCTGAAATTCGTGATGAATCAAAACGCGATGTTCGCGTAGTATTGGAATTGAAACGTGATGCGGTTATCAACATTGTTATTAATAGACTGTATCAATATTCTCCCTTACAAACTTCGTTCAGCGTAAATAATGTAGCTTTGGTTCATGGTCGCCCAATGATGTTGAACGTAAAAGATTTGATACGACATTTTGTAGACCATCGACATGAAGTTGTAATTCGTCGTGCTAAATTTGAACTCAAAAAAGCAGAAGACAGATTGCATATTGTAGAAGGTTTTTTGAAAGCGCTGGATATTATTGATGAAATTATACATTTAATCAGAGCTTCAAAAACAGTGGAAGAAGCAAAATTGGGCTTGATGGATAAATGGCAATTTTCAGAGATACAATCTGCTGCTATTGTTGATATGCGTTTGAGACAATTGACAGGATTAGAAAGAGAAAAATTGCAAAATGAACATAATGATTTATTGGAAAGAATTGATTACTTAACGCGTTTTTTGGCAAATGAATTTATGCGTATGGATGTAATCAAACAAGAATTGATAGAGATAAAAGAAAAATATGGAGATAAACGTAAAAGCCATATTGAACATACCGCTACAGATTTCCGAATAGAAGATACAATAGAAGATGAAGATGTAATTATTACCATATCGCGTAGAGGTTACATTAAACGAACAAGCCTAAGTGAATACAGAGTTCAAAATCGAGGTGGAAAAGGTTCTAAAGGTTCGGACGCAAGAGATGACGATTTTATAGAACATTTATATACGGCTACAAATCATAATTATTTGTTATTCTTCACGGGAAAGGGAAAATGTTTTTGGTTGCGGGTATTTGAAATTCCAGAAGGCAATAAGCAGTCCAAAGGACGCTCTCTCCAAAATTTAATTAACATAGATAAAGAAGATAGCGTTAAAGCTGTTATTAATGTGAAAGACCTGTCTGACAAAGACTATATAAATAATAACTATATTGTTCTTTGTACGGAGAAGGGGATTATTAAAAAAACAACACTGGAAGCCTATTCCCGTCCCCGTCAAAATGGTATCAATGCGATTACTGTCAGAGAAGGAGATACTTTGTTAGAAGCACGATTAACAGATGGTAATTCTGTTATAATGATGGCTTTATATTCAGGGAAAGCAGTTCGTTTCAGTGAAAAACATGTTCGCCCAGCAGGACGTATCGCTTCGGGAGTAAGAGGAATTCGTCTCATGAATGAACAAGATCGCGTCGTTGACATGCTTTGCGTGCCGAATAATGGAGAAGAAGATATTTTGGTCGTTTCTGAAAATGGATATGGGAAACGTTCTTCATTAGAAGATTATAGAGAAACAAACAGAGGCGGAAAAGGCGTTAAAACTATCAAGATTACCGAAAAGACAGGAAACCTGATAGCGCTGAAAAATGTTACGGATGCAGATGATTTGATGATCATTAATCGTAGCGGAATTATTATACGAATGAACGTTTCCGATTTACGGGTAATGGGTAGAGCCACACAGGGTGTACGGCTGATTAACCTTAAACAGGGAGACGCCATTGCCGCTGTAACACAAGTCCCTACTGAAGAAAACAATGATAAAGAAAATGGGAATGAAAATGACATAACAGACATTGTCAATGAGAAAATAGAGAATAAAATAGAATAATAAAACAAATAAAAATAATAATCAAATAAAAGGACAGAATATGAAGAAGTTATTTTGTATAATAGGTCTGTTCGTAACAATAAATTTTGTATACGGACAAGTAAAGGAAATGAATAATGCATATCATGATTATGCAAATGGGTACTATGATAAAGCGAAAATTGCAATTGATAAAGCTGTTTTAAATGAGATAACAAAAAATGAAGCGAGAGCATGGATGTATCGTGGAAACATTTATTTACAGTTGGCGGTAACGAAGGAAAAAGAATATATGGGGCTTTGCACAAACTGTGGAGAAATTGCATACGAAGCTTATTTGAAAGCCTTGGAATTGGATCCAAGTATTACAGTCAATATGGGTATTACCGATCCCAAGACAGGATTAAAGTATTGTGCAGGAGTCTTATATGACGAAGGAGTACGATTTTATGAGAAGCAGCAATATGAAGAAGCCTACACTGTTGCAGAAAAAGCATATAAAGCAGATAGATCGCAAGAGCATATAGTATATCTATTAGGATATACCGCTGAACTGACGAAAAGAATAGATATAGCAAAAACCCATTATAATGATTTGATACGTAGAAAGTCAAAAGATATAATGCCTTATATACGTTTGATCAATATTTATAAATTGGAAAATGATACGACAAAAGTTCTCAATGTGGCTAAGGCAGGCGAACCCATATTTTTTTCAGGAGATTCTATAAATTTAGATTATGCGGTAGCCTATTCTATTGCTTTGTCTTGGGCAGGAAAAGTAGATGATGCTACAGCAATTATGAATAAAGCATTGGAAAAATATCCTACAAATCATATCTTGCTAATTAATTATGGTTCGGAATTAAGTAATCAAAAGAAATATGAGGAAGCAGAAAAATATTTTAAACGTGCCTTGGAAATACAACCCAATGATTTGACTGCTAACTATAATTTAGGTAACTGTTATTATAATAATTACGTTGAACGAACCAAAGCCTTGAATGATATTGATGACGATGCTGAATATCAACGCGAGAAAGAAAATATTACCAAGTTATTAGAACAAGCGCGTCCTTACTTGGAAAAAGCATATGAATTAGACCCAAAAGACAGAAATACCTTACTCATGTTGAAACAGGTATATGCAAACATGACAGGTACAGAAGATGAATTGAAAACAATTGAAGAAAAATTAAACGCATTGGGAAAATAATCCTTTCTCTACCGACATGTCATCCCTACGGATAGGGTGTTCAAAGCCAATTAAATCCCTTAAAACGTGTTTGTTATGGATGATTAATGAGGTAGATAAAACCTTATTTACACCTTATTTAAAAAACAAAACAACCTTAGTAGCAGTGAGATACCAATTCATCATCCAACCTTATTACCTTATTAAATCGGTGATATTTTGGAGTAA
>JAIROC010000087.1 GCA_031257735.1 Bacteroidales bacterium
CTGTAAATTAGGAAAATAAGATTAGTGTTGACGAAAATATTGTCCTTGTTAAAGTTTCATTATGAGAAAGATATTGCCCTTGTATTTTATTATATAACAACTTGAAAACAAGTAAATTAATACTATACTTTGCCAAACTTGTACTTTTTTCGGCAGTTTTGGCACAAAATAAATTTATACTTTGCCATAATAATACTTTTTTATACCTTTGTGGCAAAATATAGGTGATTATGTATGCTAAAATTGTAGGTAGAAAGCAGGAAATAAGTAAATTACAAGAATTATATAATTCCGGCAAACCTGAATTTGTTGCGATTTATGGCAGGCGACGTGTTGGAAAAACTTTTCTTGTGAGGGAAATGTTTGAAAAAGAATTTGTTTTTGATTTGGCAGGTTTGGCAAGGAGCGACTTAAAAAAACAACTTCTTAACTTTCATTTTTCAATAAAGAAAGTAACTGCACAAGATTTTGTATTGCCGAGTTCGTGGATTGAAGCGTTTGAACAACTTATAGCGTTACTCGAAAATTTGCCTACAAGGCGCAAAGTAATTTTTATTGACGAAATTTCGTGGTTAGATACCCAAAAATCAAGTTTTTTGACTGCATTAGAGCATTTTTGGAATGGCTGGGCATGTTCGAAAAAAGAGATTATGTTGATTGTATGCGCTTCGGCTACCTCATGGGTTATGAATAATCTTATAAATAATCATGGCGGGCTACATAATCGCATAACCGCATCAATTCAACTGAAACCCTTCACTTTACACGAAACAGAATTGTTTTTACAGTCGAAAAATATTATATTTTCGCATTATCAAATTGCCGAAATTTATATGATAATGGGTGGAATACCTTTTTATTTGGAAAAACTCAAAAAAGGTAGCAGTGTAGCGCAAAATATTGATAATTTGTTTTTTAGTAAGAGCGGTGAGTTTAGAAATGAGTTTAAAAATTTATATGCGTCATTGTTTAATAACGCTGAAGATTACGAAAAAATTGTTGAAGTTTTAAGCAAGAATCGTAATGGGTTGACAAGAAAGGAAATTATTGAACGTGCAAAGATGAAAAGCGGAAATCACATAACAACAATACTTAACAATCTGGAATACACCGGATTTATTCGTTCTTATGCACAGCCAAAGCGTAAAAGGGAGCAACTTTTTCAACTAATTGATTCGTTTACCCTGTTTTATTTTCATTTTTTGCATAAAAATAATTTTCGTGATGAAAAATTCTGGACAAATTCGTTAAATACTCCAAAACATAATACTTGGGCTGGTTTGTCGTTTGAAATTGTGTGTCTATTGCATACGCATGAAATAAAAAAGAAATTGGAAATATTGGGTGTTCAATCGGTGGAATATGCCTGGCGCGGTAAAAATTCGGAAACAGCAATGCAGATTGACTTGATTTTAGACCGTGCGGATAACATTGTCAATCTTTGTGAAATAAAATATGCCAATATGAAATACATTATTACAAAAGACTATGAAGAAAAATTGCGCGAGAAAATTGAAACTTTTCGTCAAGAAATTATGCCGCGCAAAGCTATTCATTTATTAATGCTTACAACTTTTGGTGTGAAGCAAAATCAGTATTCCGGTGTTGTACAAAACGAAATAATACTCGACGATTTATTATGATTTATGCGAAATGAGATATATTCATTTTTTACTTTTAATCGTATCTTTTATCTGGGGAACGTCATTTGTTGCAACAGAAATAGCATTAAGAGAGTGCTCAGTTGTTACATTACTGATTCTTCGATTAGGGACAGCAACAGTTATCTTTACAATTTGCTTACTGTTAAGAATGAACTGGAAAAAGAATGTAAATCAAAAAGACATTTTTAGTTTTTTTCTAATAGGTACATTAGGTGTTTCTTTATATCAATTTTTGCAAATCACAGCCAATCAATTGTCTAATGCATCAATAACATCCTTTTTTATATCAATGCATCCTATATTGCTTACACTGTTCGGTTTTCTATTTCATAAAGAGAAAATAACCAAATTTAAAATACTTGGGATTGCTTTTGGATTTGTAGGGACTATATTTATCGCAACTAATGGTAAATTTAATTTTAGCAGTAATATAAATTATTTATTAGCTTTTTTATGTTTATTTGCGAATTCGGCTATGTGGGCAAGTTATTCGTCTTTGTCGAAAAAAATGGCTCAGAGGTACATGCCATTTGATTTAACTGCTTTGACGACTGTAATAGGATTTCTGTTTTTATTACCATTAATACCGGTTATTAATGAATCCAATATATTATTGGAAATTAAAGAATTTTCGTTTTCTACATATTTGGCAATAGGATATCTATCTTTCTTTTGTACAATTTTCGCTTATGTTTTATGGTTATATTGTCTAAAAAAGATGGAGATTTCGAATGCTGGTTATTATTTGTATCTTGAACCGGTGTTCACTATTTCTGTGGCTCCATTATTTCTATCTAATCAATTAACTCGTTTCCTAATTATTGGAGGAATAATGATTTTCACAGGGTTAATTTGTATTCATGTAAAATCGAAAAAATAAATTTCTTTAGTAACGGCAATGTTCCACGTGGAACATTGATGTAATTTTGTAAAATAATATTACTCGTTTCTAAAAAAATGACTATCTTTGCAGAAAATTTGTTAAAAAAAACAATGTTCCACGTGGAACAATATACTAAAAAATATGGCTATAATAATAAATAGAACGAATCCTTACACTGCCCCGATGTCTTTTCAAGTAAAAGAAGAGGTGTTTATGAACATTTTGACTCCATATACCTTAACCGGATATATTGTTGATGTTTTCGATCAGCGAATATTTAAAGGCAGGATTTATGTTAATGTTTTCGGACAAATAGAACGGATAGAGAAAACAGACGTTTGCGAAGAGCGTTATATCATGCCGGGATTTATAGATTCGCATGTGCATATCGAAAGCAGTATGTTGACGCCTTCGGAATTTGCTCGTTCTGCTGTGACTCATGGCGTGGTTGCTACGGTTAGCGACCCTCATGAAATCGCCAATGTTTTGGGAATAGAAGGCGTCGAATATTTTATCGAAAATGGCAAACAATCGGGATTTAAATTCTTTTTTGGAGCGCCTTCGTGTGTACCTGCGGCGCCTTTCGAGACTTCGGGGGCGCATTTGGGCGTCGAAGAAATCGATTATTTGTTGCGCAAAGATGATATTTGGTATTTGTCCGAAATGATGAACTTTCCGGGAGTAGTTGCCGGAGATGCGGAAGTAATGGCTAAAATCGAACTGGCTAAGAAACTGAACAAGCCGGTTGATGGACATGCTCCCTGTCTTTCGGGCGTTTCGTTGGAGAAATATATCGCCGCCGGAATAACAACCGACCATGAATGTATGGATATTTGCGAGGCGGAAGAAAAAATCTCGCTTGGAATGAAAATACTCATCAGAGAAGGAAGCGCCGCAAAAAATTTCGACGCTTTGTATCCTTTGATTGACCAATATCCATCGCGTGTTATGTTATGTACGGACGATTCGCATCCCGACGATTTGAAAAACGGATATATTGACAAGTTAGTCGATAGAGCTTTGTCGAACGGAATTAATTTTTTCAATCTGCTTGAATCTGTTGCAGTGAATCCTGTTGTCCACTACGGTATTCCGGTTGGATTGTTGAGAGCGGGCGATTTTGCTGATTTTATTATTACCGATTCCATAGAACCGGGATTTAAGATACTTCAAACGTATATTTCCGGGAAATTAGTGTACGACAGGGTAGGGGAGAGTGTTAATTTACACAGACCGAAAATTGAAATCAAAAACAATTTTCATGCGAAACCTCTTAAAATTGAAGATATACACGTTGAAGCGGTTAATGGAAAGGAGATTCGAGTTATCAAGGTTATTGACAAAGAACTGTTCACTGAAAATATTGTTGTGAAACCTGCCATTTCGTCTTCAAATGAGATAATTTCGTCCATTGAGGATGATATTCTCAAAATCGTCGTTTTGAATCGTTATGTTCCCGATTCTAAACCTGTGGTCGGTTTCATAAACGGGTTCGGGTTGAAGCGTGGCGCATTAGCCGGAACAGTCGCTCACGACAGTCATAACCTGATAGCGGTGGGTGTTGATGATGAGTCGATAGTAGAATGTATGAACGCCGTTATCGAAGTCTCGGGCGGTATTGCAGTACATGCGGACGGCGTTACGGATATTCTTCCATTGCCGGTGGCTGGAATTATCAGCGACAAAGGAATTGACGAAGTAGCAACCGACTATGATAGAATAAATAAGAAAGCCAAACAAATCGGTTCTTTGCTTACTTCCCCGTTTATGACCTTGTCGTTTATGGCTCTTATTGTGATACCAAAACTGAAAATTTGCGACAAAGGACTGTTCGATGTGAACAAATTCTGTTACACAGATTTATGGGAAGGTTTGGAATGAGATTCTCCTTACTATCCGCGGTAATAATAAAATTCAGATGAATAAGAAACCGTAAGGTCTTAGTAATAAATACAATGAGTAATACGAAAAAAACTTGTGTAAGAGATTTAAATTTTATTTCGTACAATTGCATCTGTAAAAAAGTGAATTTGAGATGAAAATATATCAATTTTTATCCGGCGATATTGCAATTCTTAATCGGAAAGATGAATTAAAAAAAAGTATTACTTTTACACTTGAAATTAAATATATCATACGAAAAAAATGTAAAAAGGTATGAGTACAGATAGAAATAACGGAAAATCTAAAGTTGGAGCTAAATATCAGTCGGCCATTATAATTGCGAATCCGATGTACGACACGGTATTCAAGAAATTAATGGAAAACGAACGCATAGCGAAATTTTTCCTCAGTACGATATTAGAACAACAAGTCGTATCATTAGATATTCGTCCGCAGGAATATACGTATAAGAGCGACCCGGATTTAAAAAAAAACAGAAAACGCAAAAGACCCGAACCGGAACATAATATCGGTTATTCAATTTTCCGTATCGATTTTATGGCAACCATCATAACAGCAACAGGCGAAAAAAAGAAAATCCTGATAGAAATACAAAAATCGTATGACGAAGAAGATTTGATGCGTTTCCGTAACTATCTCGCCGAACAGTACAAGAGGATAGATAAGGTCAATGGAGTAGATAGCAAAATTTCATTCATGGAAAACTACGACTTTTTTTCTATGATAAATAAATTGTGTACCTTCGCGTTCAAATAATGTACGTAATAAAATTATAAAAAAGATATGGTTACAGAAGATATCATTCAGCGTGTGAATTTTTTACGCCGGGAATTAGACAGATTGAATCACGAATATTATGTCTTGAACAGTTCCACGGTTGACGATTTTGTATACGACCGTTTGATGGCGGAGTTGTCGGAACTCGAAAAACAGAATCCCGAATTGCAATCGCCCGAATCGCCGACCGTTCGCGTAGGCAGCGACATAACTAAGGAATTTGCACAGGTGCGGCACAAATACCCGATGTTGTCGTTGAGCAATACCTATTCGAAAGAAGAAATCGAAGAATTTGACACAAGGATAAAGAAAGAAACCGGAGCAGATAATATCGAATATATCTGCGAGTTAAAGTTCGATGGGACAGCGATAGGTCTAACGTATAAAAACGGAATCCTGACGCAGGCTGTGACGCGGGGCGATGGCGAACAAGGCGACGATGTGACGGCTAATGTGCGTACAATCAGGAGTGTGCCTCTCAAATTGCAGGGAGAAGATTATCCTGTCGAATTTGAGATAAGAGGCGAAGTGTTTATGCCGCTTTCGTCATTCAACCGGCTGAACAACGAGCGGGAAGAAAAAAATCAGACGCCGTTTGCCAATCCGAGAAACGCCGCCGCCGGAACGCTGAAAATGCAGGATTCCGCCGAAGTTGCAAAACGCGGTTTGGATTGTTATTTTTATTTCCTTTTGGGTGCAAATCTGCCTTTTGACACCCATTTCGACAATCTGCAAAAAGCGGCTTCGTGGGGATTCAAAGTCTCTCCCAACATGCAAAAATGCCATTCTATCGAAGACATCTTTAACTTTCTGAATCATTGGGATACAGAGCGAAAAAATCTCCCTTACGACACCGATGGCGCTGTAATCAAAATCAACAGTCTCTCTTTGCAAAATGAGATGGGTTTGCGGGCGAAATCTCCGCGTTGGGCTGTCGCCTACAAATTCAAAGCCGAACAGGCATTCACGCCTCTCCTGTCTATTGATTATCAAGTAGGACGAACAGGAGCCATAACTCC
>JAIROC010000231.1 GCA_031257735.1 Bacteroidales bacterium
TGAACAAGAATATCCCTTGACCATGAATTTTCCATGGTTTTTCTAACGTACCACTCTCTTTGTTTTTCGTCTTTTATTTTATCCATTATCGCTATATTATGCCGCCAGGGTATTTGTGCAACGTAGCGTTGCACAAATTTAATATTTGACCATGTTTTGGCAAATTTAGCCATGTATTTTAAGTTTCTGACGGAAAATCCGGTGGAGTGAGGAAATTCCAGCTTAATCTCCCTGGCAAGGTTTTCAATGAATTTATTGCCCCATTCGGAATGGGCATTTATGGTATGACCGACATTCCAGTAGAGCAAGAGCAATTCACTATTGACACTCATTACAGCTTTATATTGCGCGGTTTTGATTTGTGATTTTATGCTATCTACGATTGAGAGATATTCTTTGTTATTCAGCAGCATCTTGGCCTTCCCGCCTTATTTCTAATTATACCGAATTCGGAAGAATTAAAATGACAAAAGACTTCTATTTGACTATTGGCTATAACTGTGATAGCGGTATTTTTTAGTATAAATTTCGTCATGTTTTCTCCTAAACGTTAGGTAAAACTACCTAAAATTGCACAGATTATATTCCCCTTTTTCATTACTATGCATAATTATCCTCACTTGCCAAGCAATCGTGGGGTTTCTGACAATGGAGGACACATTGGTCTACCAACTTTAATTAATAATGGCATCGGAAAATCAACGCCAACAAGTAATGCTTCTCCTTCACCCAAAACAGGTAAAAATGACAACGCCGTTCTGTTTGCCGATGTAACCGCACTCTCTACAGCTCGTTTGTCCTGTTCGTTGATTATTCTGTGAACAATAAAAGTCCCCATTTGGCTTAGTGTTCCTATTGGAATATCTTTGGGCATCTGAGTCGCCAAACAAAGAAACAAGCCGTATTTTCGACATTCTTTCGCAATTAAATCAAAGGACTCAAGAGCTTGAATTCCAGAATTTTCATCTTCAATTCTATTGTTCAAAAATTGGTGAGCTTCATCGACAAAAAGAACCACCGCACTGTTTCTGAATTCCTTGCTTCTTGCTTTGTTCAACAAATATGAAGCAAGGGCATTTGATACTATTTCTTTAGCATAAAAAGAAGATGGTATATCTTCAAAACTGATTCGCAAGACATTTTGTTGCATATTACTTGGAATAAATTCATTTATCGCTTGTATGATTGATATATTGCTTTGATGAATATTATCGAACCCCATTAATTTGTTAAAAATATCTGTATTGATCAAATCAGTAATTCTACTGATTAACGAGGTTTGATAATCATAAGTTTTATTATCATAATCCCCCCAGGTTGTTATATCATTACGTCCAGTCGGATATATGCATTCTTCTTTTATTTGAGGGACTAAATATGTTATGTCAAAATTACAACTATTATCTTCAATTTCTTTAATGTGATCTTTGTAATATTTATTAAATTTTATCTTTTGATTATTTCGTTTTTCATATATACCATTTTTATCTATCAGGCGCATCATTTTTAATGACCGAATTGCTTCCAGCAAAATAGGGCGCTGAGATTGTCCGGTCGGTCGCAATAAAAAGAATAAATCGGGAATTGTTAGTTTCTGATACGGAAAATAGGAGTTAGTACCTAAAATGAATGTGCTTGACTTTATCGATCGATATTCACCAGTAGCATCTATTAGAATAATCTTATTATTAGTTTTTTGAATCAACGACTCAATTAGCTTTGAGACAGTCCAACTTTTTCCACCTCCAGTAGTTCCAATAATAGCACAATGTCTTCCAAAGATTGCATTCAAGGATACATTACAATCGGCTTCATTTGAAGTCAGTTTTCCGATTGTTGTAAAAATACTATCCCCTTCCTTTTTCCCAAATTCCTCAACATACTTACTTATTTGCTCATCCGAACAGGAATGCACTTTTGATCCAATTGCTGGATATTTTGATGCTGTTTTTTGTGTTTTCTGTGGTTCAAACACACTGAATGATAGTAATAATTCAGCCTTGCCAGATGGATGAAAGCTTGATTCATCATTTTCAATAAGTTTTTCGTTTATTTCTCTTTTTTCACTATCCGGCAGAGCTATTTCATTAATTCTAGCTAAAAATCCGAATTCTTCTCCCTCTATTACAATAAAATTTCCAACATTTCCACCGGCAAAATTTACCCCTTTGTGATAAAATTTCGCAAGCAGGTTTGATGATGGAAAATGTATCTTAACAAATTGAGGTGTAACTTCATTAATATATCCTAAAAAATAATTATGATTAAATGGCTCCATCTTCTTTCCCTAATTCATTAATATATGAATTGTTTTCTGGATAGTATTTAGTAAAATCATTAAACCTGTCATATACTATATTTACGCCCAACTTGACTTCATTCTTTTCCTTATTGATAAAGAATGCATCAAGGTTATCAGAATCTATGCCTCCATTACCGTTATAATTAACAATAAGCAACTGAAAACCAGGGTTTTGTTCTAAGGATTCAATTATTACATTGTTTATATGTTTATCCTGAAATCCAAAACCTATAACAATTAGCAAGGTATTTTCTTTTCTTAATATCTGCTGGAATCTTGACATCATTTCAAAATATGGTTGTTCATAAGAGCTTTCATATTTTTCATCAGCCGGATAAATAATTAAAGGTTCTACCGGTGAATCATTCTGGATTATTTTTCCTTCTGTTTTTGTCCAGTTCAATGATCCATGAAGTTTATATAAATGAAACACTTCAGAAAGGAAGCTCTCTTCTTTTTTTATTCTTGTCTTTTCACGATTAACAATGTCCAAGTCAAACCATTTTCCAGAAAACTCCCGTGGTTGAGCAAAAGAAAACCCATCAATAATTACAAACCCCGCATTATTAGCCGCTTGTTCAAATAGTGTGTCATAATTTGTGGTAAAAACTTGTACCCTTGTATCATTATTTCTTCTTGCGGTAATTTTTCTGAGAAAGGATTTATGAGGCGCTTGTAATGACAATGTCAGTTTACACGCTTTAACGATCATTGCTTCTAATTCTCGTCGTAACAATCTTTCATCTTGTTTTATGATAGTATGTATTTTTTCATAAACAATTAGAAACGATAAAAGCGCTTCTATATTCTTCGAGTCGCAGATTTTTTCGATTCTATCCTTAAATTCAGTCTTTGAAAAATAGTTGATAATAGCATCAATTTCTTTTATACAGTAACTCCATAAGCCTTCTCTTGATTTTCCTCCGTTTTCTCCATTGTCTAATGATGTGCCGGCAGCAGTTAAAAAAACCAAATTTTTAAAATGTTTTTTCAAGAAATCAGTATAATATTTCTGTTTTAAAATTTCTGCTGTTTCTTTGGGAGACAATTCATTGTTATTATCACCATTATATTCTTTATCATTGATGAAACAACACTGTTCTGTATAAGATATTGAGTAGTTGTTTTGCAACAAGAGGTATTTTTGCTCTTGTGATTGCACAGAATCAGTTTTCATACAAACCCCCTTTACTTCCCTTCCACTCCACCTTCGGTAATGCCTTCACAATCTCCACCGTCTTCAGGCTAACCGTTATAACCGAAAGCAGTAAATCCAGAATATACCGGGGATTTTCGTGTTCTATAGCCCAATCGTTGGGGTCATTCTTTATTCCGCTTTCCTTGTGGGTTGTTACGGCGTATCGTTCCATAATCCACTCGATGGCGGATTTTCCGTTGACGATGTATTGGTATGCCTGGTCGGGGATATTGGAGACGGCAATATAGGCATTATAGATTATGGTGTCTTTTTTGTTTTTTTCAGGGAATTTCATTTGATTTACAATAAAGTTGTTATGTTCAGCCCCGGACACTTTTACTCCGGCTGGTTTTGGTTGTTCTTCATAATTCAGATGAAGATCGGCAAGCCGTTTTCCGGCTTTGCTGAAATCCCAAAAGTCTTGGGGCTTTTCAACAAGGGGGATCCGGGGAAGCATTTTTTTCAGGTCATTAGCGAAGGTTTTGCGGTATTCGGGGCTGTGAAATATAGCGTATACATAATAGAAAATATCTTCTTTTATTACCC
>JAIROC010000349.1 GCA_031257735.1 Bacteroidales bacterium
TGTTATTGTAATAAATGTTTTAATCGTGGCTGCAAAGGTAGAAAAAAAAACAATGCAAACATACAATTGAATAAAAAATTTTTTCAACATATCATTGTTAATGGACAAGTAGACAGAAATACGAATAAAAACAAACGCAAAATTGCTTGGAAGCGATGCTCTTATTTCCTGTCTACTTGTTACTTATCATCTGTCAATTAATTAGAGCTTGTCTATAAAGTATAATTATGAATTATGAATTATGAATTAGGCTGACGCACGAAACCGCCTAATCAGCGCCGTCATTGCGGGTCAAGCCCGCAATGACGTGTTGATTGTTGCAGGGAGCGCTTTCGAAACAACCCTATTTGTACTTTATAGACAGATTCTAATTAACAACGCATCATTATTATTATAGCGAAACAATAACAGCATTATTTGTGACACGAATACGTCTACAAATCACTGTTCTTCCTGTCTATTATGTTTAAAGGTTTTCACAGATAAAGAAAAAGAGAGAAAAAGCCTGAAAATAGAAAAAACTTATGTATATTCGCACATTGAAATTTTAATATGGAAGTTTGCAATAATTATTTTATATACAATGTGTTTGTTGTCAACGAAGGGAAAGTATTTTGCGCTGATGTGCTGATACGGCGTGGAAAAATTGTTCACGTCATGAAAAAAGGATTAGCTGTTGAAGATTTATTTATTGAAGACGATACTGTTTTCATTGATGCGACAAACAAATATCTGTTGCCCGGAGTTATTGATGAACATGTTCATTTTCGGGAACCGGGACTGAGCTACAAGGGAGATATGTATTCGGAAAGTCGCGCCGCTGTAGCGGGTGGAGTTACTTCGATCATGGATATGCCTAATGTTTCTCCGCAAACGATAACCAATGATTTACTTGATGAAAAATATCATTTGGCAAAGGGTAAAATGTTTACTAACTATTCCTTTTATCTGGGAGCGACAAATCATAATATAGAACAGATACGTCAAGCGGATACGTCACGTATTTGCGGCGTTAAACTCTTTATGGGTTCGTCGACAGGCGATATGCTTGTTTCCGATGATAAAATCTTACATGAACTTTTCCAAATACAAACATTGCCGATAGCTGTCCATTGTGAAGATGAAACCATTATTGCAAACAATATGCAACAGGCAAAAAAACATTACGGAGAACATGTTCCGATAGAAGAGCATGTAAAAATTCGTTCAGAAGAAGCCTGTTTTGTTTCCACGCAAAAAGCAGTTGCTTTGGCTCAACAGTATGGAACTAAATTACATATACTTCATCTCTCAACCGCTAAAGAATTAACCTTGCTTACAAATCAATATCCGAACATATCGGCGGAGGTTTGCGCAGCATATCTGTATTTGGATGAAAATGACTATTCCTGTCTGGGAACGAAAATGAAATGTAATCCCTCAATAAAACAGTCGAGCGATAAAACAGCATTGTTAGAGGCTCTTTTATCGGAACGCATTGTTACGATTGCTTCCGACCATGCACCCCATACACGGGAAGAAAAAGAAAATACGTATTTTAAAGCTCCATCAGGTATTCCTATGGTGCAGCACAGTTTGTTGTTGATGTTGGAATTGTATAAGGAAAAGAAAATACAGCTTCAAACTATAGTCAATTGTATGTCTCATGCTCCTGCACGTATATATGGAATAGAACAGAGAGGATTTATCAGAGAAGGTTATTTTGCCGATTTGGTTCTGGTGGATATGGAACAGGAAACAGATATTAATACGGATACAATACATTATAAATGTAAATGGTCGCCCTTTGAAGGGAAAAAATTACATGCACGTATTGACAAAACCTTTGTCAATGGGGAATTGGTCTACGATGACGGAATATTTTCCGCATCACCATACGGACAAGCATTACAGTTTAAACGAACATAAAACAGAACAATGAAAACAGGATTATTCAAATCAGGGAAACAGTATATATTGACAATCTTTTTTGTACTTGTTTTGGTTTCCTGTCATTATACTCCCTTGCAAAAGCAGGAAAAACCACCTTTGGATAAACAATTGGTAGAAAATATACTGATAGAAATGTATCTTTTGGAGGGGAAGGTAAGGGTATACATTTATCATGAAACGCCCGAAGAATTGAAAATACGGGTTAGTAATGAAATAAATCAATTATTTGAACGATATAATATAACATACAAACAATTTACCGACAGTTATTCTTATTACATGAGCGATGACGCCGAAACTGCAAAGAAGATCATGTCGGATATAACAAATAAACTGATTATGTTACAAACAGAACAAACGAACAAAACAAAACAAGTAGATACATTAAATAAATAAATAATCAATATGAGAAAAATACAGATGGTTGATTTGCAAAAGCAATATCAACAAATTAAATCAGAAGTAGAAGAAGCTCTTCAACAAATCATGGAAAGTGCGGCTTTTATAAACGGGCCTGCAGTAAAAAATTTTCAGGGAAATCTGGAAAATTATTTAGGAATTAAACATGTTATTCCCTGCGCTAACGGGACTGACGCTTTGCAAGTGTCTTTGATGACCTTGGGATTGGAACCCGGAGATGAAGTGATTACGACAACATTTACGTTTATTGCAACTGCCGAAGTCATTGCACTGTTGGGATTGACGCCTGTTTTGGTAGATGTCTATCCTGATACGTTTAATATAGACGTTCAAGCAATAGAAAAAGCCATCACACCTAAAACCAGAGCAATTATTCCTGTTCATTTGTTTGGACAGTGCGCTGACATGGAAAGCATCATGGCTTTGGCAGAAAAACATGATCTATCGGTGATAGAAGATAATTGTCAGGCAATTGGCGCGGATTATATCTTTAAAGACGGTAGCAAACAAAAAGCTGGAACAATGGGAATATTGGGATGTACTTCATTCTTTCCGTCCAAAAATCTGGGTTGTTACGGGGATGGTGGAGCTATCTTTACCGACGACGATCAATTAGATTATCAGTTACGGGGTATTGTCAATCATGGAATGTTTGTGCGTTATTATCATGATTTAATTGGTGTCAATTCCCGTTTAGACAGTATGCAAGCGGCTATTCTTGATGTTAAACTCAAACGATTGGATACCTATATTCAGAAAAGACAGGAAGCAGCGGCTTATTACAACAATGCTTTTGCCGGAAATAATCATATTAAAACACCCGTAACAGCGCCCTTTACAACGCATGTCTATCATCAGTATACATTGGTATTGGATGGCATAGACAGAGATAAACTGATTAGCTTTATGATAGAAAAGCAAATCCCTGTGATGGTTTATTATCCGATTCCCCTGCATTTACAGAAAGCATATTCGGATGACAGGTATCAACGGGGAGATTTTCCTGTTAGCGAACATCTGGCTGCCAATGTTATTTCTTTGCCCATACATACTGAATTGGATGCCGAACAGTTAGAATATATTACAACAAACTTACTCGAAGGGGTTCGACTGTCTCAAAAATAAAACAATGAAGATTTACCTTGTCGGCTTTATGGGTTGCGGAAAAACTACTATCGGGAAGCGTTTGGCTTCCCGTTTGGGTTTTACTTTCCTTGATACGGACGAATTGTTTGCTATTGTACACAAGTCTTCCGTAAATGATTTCTTTCGATTACATACGGAAAAAATTTTCCGCAGGGAAGAAACCAATATATTGCACAAAACGGAAACAATGGATAATCTTGTTATTGCTACGGGAGGCGGAATGCCTTGTTTTGGTGATAATATGCAATGGATTTTGTCTAACGGCATAGCGATTTATATTGAAATGTCTCCCCTTGCTCTGTATAGCAGACTTGTGAACAGTAAAACGGAACGACCTTTATTGTCTTCATCCGATAATCTAAAAGAAGATATTGCAAATTTATTTGCGCAGAGAGAACCCGTTTACCAAAAAGCACATATATCCGTAAACGGAATTAATTTTGACATGGATGATTTGATGAATAGATTAAGTCTGTAAGATCAGAGTTATGGGTTATGAGTTATGGGTTATGAGTTATGATGTCATGTCCTAATATAGGTTGACACAAAAAAGGTGACAAAAAGACAAGAAAAATGACAAAGAAAAGGAAAATTATTTATCGGTACAGTATTTGTTTTAAAGAAAAAGTAGT
>JAIROC010000286.1 GCA_031257735.1 Bacteroidales bacterium
AGGGGACATTATACAAGCGATATTTTTTTCCCGAAGACAAAGTAATTTCATCTATCGAAAATCTTTGAGACCATACTCTTATAGCTATTTCGGCGGACGAGTTTTCCATAAAAATCTGCAATGATTTCAGTTTTGTATTATGTCCTGATTTCACTTCTACAGGAATTAGTTGACTATCTTCTTGGAGGATGAAATCTATTTCTGCCTCCGAACCTTTCTTATTTCGTACCCAATATTTACGTTTGCTTGAAACACGGTAATCATTGGACATAAGCTCGTATGCGACCATTTGTTCTGCTATATTACCACGCCATACGTCTAAAATATCCTTTGCTCCAAAAACTTTTTTTTGGATGTTGGCAACATAATTAACCAAACCTGTGTCTATCCAAAACAACTTTGGCGAACGTTTCAAATCTGTTGTCATTGGTAAAGTCGTATTGGTTGTTGGATAAACCAATTCCAAAAGCATTGTTTTTTCCAAAGTACGAAATGCTTCACCCATTTCACGCGCTCTATACGACGAACCTGCAAAATTGCTCAAAGTAATTCTCTTCCCTGCAAATTGCCATCCTTCCTGTAAAATATATCGAATAATATGTCGTATAAGTTCGTTACGGGCGTATTTTTCCACATCATCTTTGTAACCGATAAGTAAAGTTTCATATATATTGTTTAAAGAAACCAAATCTCTGTGTTGTGCATAATGCGCTACAATTTCAGGCATTCCACCTATTAAAGTAAAGGTGTTAAACAAATCCATTACTTTTGCATGTAGGATGTCGGGGATTGTACATTGATGTATGGCTTTTGCAAGTTCGGTTTCACCCAATGCTCCTAAATATTCGTCAAAACTACAGGGATGAACAGCCATGTATTCCACTCGTCCCACAGGAAACGAGATATGCGTGTCTATTAAACTTTCCAACAATGAACCCGCTGAAATGACATAAATATCAGGCGTCTCTTCATAAAAATATCGCAAACGAGCCACCGCTGCAGGCGAATTTTGAATTTCGTCAATAAACAGTAAAGTACGGTTTTTCTGTCGTGGTTTATTGCAAAACAAATAAATTGCCGTCAATAAATCTTCTGTTGATTTATCTGTATCAAACAATGTTTTTGTCCGTTTATGTTCGAGGTTTAGGTAAAGATAAGTGTCAAACTGTTGGGCAAACATATTCACGATAGTTGTTTTGCCAACTTGTCGTGAACCTCGTAACACAAGAGGTTTCCTGTTTTGTTTTTCAGCCCATAGCGATAGGTTTTCTAATATATTTCTTTTGTACATAACGCTTTATTGTTATAATTCCAACAGTATAAATATTGTTTTTTGTTTCAAAGTAACGGTATATTCTGCAGAAAATTGTTTCAAAGTGACGGTATAAACACGGAAAAGGCTGTTTAGAAAAGTTTATTTTTCCGTCATTGCAATAGCAGCGAAGCAATCGAATTTACAAGTTCGATACAGTCAAAACACAGTCTATCTCTGAAAAAATTTTATTTATTTTTCGTATTGTTTCAAAAAAAATTGTACATTTGCACTTTCAAAATAATATGGTGAAAAGGAAATGAGAATAGTAATTATTTCATTGGTAATGACACTTTTGATGATGGGTAAGAATTGTACATATATTGATATAAATGTACAAACTCTATCGTTATGCCATCAAGTGGAGTCAAATCAAGACACAGGTCAATCTTCTTTTAATGACTGCGAACATTTTATTTCTGAATCATCACAATGGCTTCCAAATGCAGGAGAGAAACCTGTCTTTTCATACAATATTATTTCTTTTGTTAGACAACTCCCTGAAAATATTTCTTTTAAAGAGTTTTGCGTAAAACGGCTAATCAAAAGCAGAATATTCCTGAGAGAAACTGTTTTCAGTTTTTGCCACGCACTGAAATTGTATAATGGATATTATACTTTTGGGATTGGCAAATTACGATGTTAGAAATTTCCCATTCTATTTTATAATGCTATAAGATACTTCTTATCAGGCATTGCTTTCTATTTTATTTATTTATTTACAAGATTATGTATTGCTTTGGCAAATGAGTTTGATTTGTTTGATGGCAGTATATGTGATTTGTATTTGAATACCATTAATATTAAATAAATGTATAACAAAAAAATAAAAAAACGACTTATGGAAAATTTCGAACGAATTGAGAGTAAAATTCAAAATATGAAAGAGGAAAAAATCCTCAAAGTAAAGAGCAATCCCCTAAGCTCAATTATCATAACGATAACGGGGATAATGATTGTTATTCTTGGTCTAACAATCATTCATGGAGAGACTTTAACGCCATTATTCATAATGGCAGGCGCTATAACGGCAATAGTTGGAGTAATTTATTTGGTAATGAAAACAGGTAAAAATGCCGGTGATTATATCTATGAGCCAACAGGTAAAAAACTCAAAAAATATAAGATGTATGTAGAGTCTAATGATGCAAAAAAAATCATTACCTCTATAACTAACAATAACTTTAGTGGGATGAAAAATATAAAAAAGGCAGCATATTCAGGCTTCTTAATGGAAATAAGAGGCACGAATGACGGTGCAATTTTTATTTTTCAGCTGTTAGAGTATATTCCACATGATTTTGTTCCTTCATCGCCTGTGGTAGTTTTGCATGGAGAAGACGCTAAAACAATGTTTGATATTTTAAAAGTATAATGATATGGACATAATATTTTGTATAATCATTCTTGTATTTATTGCGGGATATGCATGTATTGCGTTAGAGCATCCGTTGAAGATAAATAAAACAGCATCAGCATTATTATTGGGTGTTTTCTTGTGGACATTCATGATAATCGGAGGAGAAAGTACTGTTTTTAATACCGAACTGCATCAGAATTTTTTAGATTTTCAAAGACTTAAATTGGCTGATGGCAGTTTTATGGATTGGCTGATTCAGCATGAATTAATTACGAAATTAGGTGAGATAGCTGAAATACTGTTTTTTCTCTTGGGTGCAATGACTATTGTTGAATTGATAGATACATATAGCGGATTTAAAATCATTACAGACAGGATAAAAACAACGAGCAGAGTTAAGTTTCTATGGCTTGTTGTTGTTATAACATTCTTTATGTCTGCAGTTTTGGATAATATGACCACGACAATTGTTATGGTTACTTTACTGCGAAAATTAATCACGACGAAAGAAGACCGCTGGTTTTTTGCAGGGATGGTAGTTTTGGCAGCCAATGCAGGTGGAACATGGTCGCCAATAGGAGACGTTACTACGATTATGTTATGGGTAGGAAAAAAAGTAAGTACAATCAATATTATTATCAAAACATTCCTTGCAAGTTTTATCTCTATTGTTGTGCCGTTGATCATTCTCTCTTTTAAGCTAAAAGGAAATTTTACATCCCCACAGCAAATAGAAAATGGTTCAAGAGAAGAAAATGAGATTAAAATCTCAAGCAAGTTACGTTTATTTATGCTTTGCACGGGTGTTGGCGTTTTGATTTTTGTACCTGTTTTTAAATCAATTACTCATTTGCCACCTTATATGGGAATGATTGGCGGATTGGCTCTGTTGTGGGTAATTACGGAATTATTGCAACGCAGACTTGCTCAAAAAGGAAATAAAAAATTAACAGTTCCTGTGATATTGTCACGGATTGATGTTTCGAGTATACTTTTCTTTTTGGGTATTTTATTGGCAGTTGCAGCCTTGCAGGTATGCGGACATCTTTTGCTATTAGCAGGGTCATTGGACAATATTCCTTTGGCAGAACCCGAAAAATATTTCGTTATCAGTTATATTATTGGGTTATTGTCTTCTGTGATAGATAATGTTCCTTTGGTGGCAGGAGCAATGGGCATGTATTCTTTTGAGATAGATCATTATTTTTGGGAATTTATCGCCTATTGTGCTGGTACAGGAGGCAGTATTCTTATCATAGGTTCTGCGGCTGGAGTGGCGGCAATGGGATTGGAAAAAATTGACTTTATCTGGTATCTAAAAAAAGTGTCATGGTTGGCGCTTGTTGGATATACTGCTGGAGCATTGATGTTTATTGCTCAAAATTATCATGGCATAAAATCAAAACATGCGAATGAAGAAATCAGTAACAATCAAATTGTCGAAGATAAAAAGACAATTCATGCCATTTCTTTATCGGATATGCAGCAGCACGAATATACGAATACCTGTGTCTGTTAGAGTTTTAATAATCAGATGTTACTTTTTTGTTAAGTTTCTTATGAAGGTACAAAGATATGATAAAAATTTTCTATCTTTGCAGCGTTGAAAAAAACGGGTTATATTTAATTAAAAAATTGAATAATATAGAGTTGTGTTAAGAATGAGGGTTATTGTTTTAAAAATTTTCTTTTGTTTGTTGCTGATGTTATCAATAGTTAGCATTAAGGGACAGGGGATTAAAGATATTCGTATCAATGAAATATTGGTAAAGAATGATAGTAATTGTATAGATCAATATGGCGTACGCAGTGGTTGGTTTGAGCTTTTTAATACGGGATATTCTACGGCGGATGTAGGTGGATGTTTTGTAACCAATGACATTTACAATCCAACAAAGTACCGTATTCCGAAAGGAGATCCACGAACGAAAATGGCATCCAGAACATATTCTCTTTTTTATGCTTATAATAGCGTAGATAGAGGTATTTTTCATGTCAATTTTTCGTTGGATGAAATTGGATTTTTAGCGTTGTTTGATCAGAGCGGACGAATTTTAATAGATAGTGTAAGTTACGATGTAACGGCACAGCGTAATGATGTTTCTTTTGGAAAAATGGAAAATATTCCCTTAGAAAAGGCTATTTGGGAATACATAGAAGAGCCTACACCCAATGCAATTAATTACACTACTGTTGAAAAAACACGGGCGGAAAAATATGCCGAAACTGACAGGTATGG
This sequence comes from Bacteroidales bacterium, assembly GCA_031257735.1. Classification (GTDB taxonomy): domain Bacteria; phylum Bacteroidota; class Bacteroidia; order Bacteroidales; family WCHB1-69; genus JAIROC01. The sequence continues at coordinate 4,912 of JAIROC010000286.1, forward strand.
CATTATTATCACAATTACAACCATGGCAATTGTGTTTACTGTTTTACTGCTTTTGGCAATTATATTTATCAATACAGGAAAGTATTTTAAAAGAAAAACACCTTCCCGAAAACAGAAAAAAGAAATACAGTCAGTACAAAATACGCAAGAAACATTGAATACGGATGGATTGGAATTAGCCGCCATTGCAACGGCATTACATCTGTATTTTGATGACCAGCATGAAGTTGAACAAACAGGTTTTTGGTTAAACCGTAGCTTAAATCAGCAGACGCCCTGGGCGGCTAAACATATTTTATTTAAAAAATCACCAAGAAGAAAAAAATAATAACAATAACATCGCATTAATATAGTATTAAATCAATTATATGAAGGAATATAAGTTTAAAATAAGTGGTAAAGATTACACCGTATCTGTTGATAATGTAGAAGAGAATATTATAAATGTAACTGTCAATGGAAGTGTTCATCGGGTTGAATTGGAAGAAAAAGTTGCAGAAGTTCCTGTGGCACGACCTGTTGTTCAGCGTCCTGTTGCTGCGGCTACTAACGTTTCTACAACAAATGATAAACCTCTAAAATCCCCTCTTCCGGGCGTAATACTTGACATTTTTGTAAAAACAGGAGATACCGTTAAACAGGGACAAAAGGTTGTACTGTTGGAAGCCATGAAGATGGAAAATAATATTGACGCAGATAAAGATGGCGTGGTTAAAGAAATCAAAGTCTCTAGAGGAGATAGCGTAAACGAAGGTGATACAATATTAATAATAGGTTAGTACAATATGGATTTTTTTACAACAATAAGTGAAAATGTAACGCAGTTTTTGTCATATACAGGTTTTGCCAATGCAACATTTGGACACTTTGCCATGATATTGGTGGGATTGCTATTTTTATTTTTAGGAATAGCAAAAAAGTGGGAACCTATGCTTTTAGTCCCTATCGGTTTCGGTATCATAATAGGAAATATTCCGTTTACGCCGGGATTTCAAATAGGAATATATGAGGATGGATCTGTATTGAATTACCTCTATTTTGGAGTATTAAAAGGCGTTTATCCACCCTTGATATTTTTGGGAATAGGCGCCATGACTGATTTTTCGGCATTGATTTCCAATCCGAAGATGATGTTGATAGGGGCTGCCGCTCAATTTGGTATTTTTGGCGCTTATATGACTGCAAGCGCATTGGGATTTACTGCCGCAGAAGCAGGAGCAATTGGGATTATTGGAGGAGCAGACGGACCAACGGCTATTTTTCTCTCTTCCAAGTTAGCGCCTGATTTAATGGGAGCTATTGCCGTATCCGCTTATTCTTATATGGCGTTAGTGCCTGTTATTCAGCCGCCCGTTATGAGATTATTGACAAATAAAAAGGAAAGACTTATTCGTATGAAACCTGCTCGACAGGTCTCCCAAACTGAAAAAATTATTTTCCCAATCTTGGGATTGCTTTTAACCACGTTTGTCGTACCTGCAGGGCTGCCTTTGCTGGGGATGCTTTTCTTTGGTAATTTATTAAAAGAATGCGGTGTAACGCGGCGTTTGGCAAATACGGCAGCCAATCCGTTGATTGATATTGTTACGATATTGTTAGGTTTGACAGTGGGGGCATCTACGCAGGCAACTACATTTTTAACGCCAAAATCTATTTTGATTTTTATTTTGGGGGCTTTTTCATTTATTGTAGCAACGGCAACAGGCGTTATTTTTGTGAAAATATTTAACTTGTTTTTAAAGGAAGAAAACAAAATTAACCCCTTAATCGGCAACGCAGGAGTAAGCGCTGTTCCTGATTCGGCACGCGTATCACATGAAGTAGGATTGCATTATGATAAAACAAATCATTTATTGATGCACGCCATGGGACCTAACGTTTCGGGAGTGATTGGAAGCGCAGTTGCAGCAGGATTGTTATTAGGATTTTTAGGATAATTAAATGTAAAGTATAATTAGAGTATGAAATTATCACATATTGAACATATAGGTATCGCCGTTAAAAATTTGAATGAAGCGATAGCTTATTATGAAAATGTATTAGGATTAAAATGTTATGCGATAGAAGAGGTTGCAGACCAGAAAGTGAAAACGGCTTTCTTTATGGTTGGACAAACCAAAATAGAATTATTGGAAGCCACCGACCCTGAAGGTTCTATCGGCAAATTTATTGAAAAAAGAGGAGAAGGAATACACCATATTGCTTTTGCTGTAGATAATCTGCCTTCTGCTTTGACGGAATTGGAAGAGAAATCAATCCAATTGATAGACAAACAACCACGAAAAGGCGCAGAAGGTTTGAATATTGCCTTTTTACATCCAAAATCAACAAAAGGAGTATTAACCGAATTGTGTGAAGACCCTGTTAAAAAATAATATAATTTGATAATGAATAAAAATATTGAAATATGACAATGCAAGATAAAATAAAGGAATTGTTAGCCCTTAGAGCAAAAGCAAAACTTGGAGGCGGTGAAAAACGAATTGAAAAACAACATGCACAAGGTAAATTTACGGCAAGAGAACGTATAAACATGTTGCTGGATGAAGGAAGTTTTGAAGAGTTTGATATGTTTGTTACTCATCGTTGTACCAATTTTGGCATGGAGAAGGAGAAATATTTAGGCGATGGCGTTGTAACGGGATATGGTTCTATAGATGGTCGTTTAGTCTATGTTTTCGCGCAGGATTTTACTACTTTTGGGGGTTCTTTGTCGGGGACACATGCTGCAAAAATATGTAAAGTGTTGGAACAAGCAATGAAAATGGGTGCGCCTGTTATTGGGATTAATGATTCGGGAGGTGCGCGTATTCAAGAAGGAGTGAATAGTCTTGCGGGTTATGCTTCCATATTTCAACGAAATATTTTAGCATCGGGGGTTGTTCCTCAAATATCGGCAATATTTGGTCCCTGTGCGGGAGGAGCAGTGTATTCCCCTGCCTTAACCGATTTTGTGATGATGGTTAAAAATACAAGTTATATGTTTTTAACGGGTCCAAAAGTAGTTAAAACAGTAACAGGTGAAGATGTTACTACCGAAGATTTGGGCGGAGCAAGTATACATTCAACCAAATCGGGCGTTGCGCAATTCGTTGCTGAAAATGAAGAAGAAGGAATTAAAATGATAAGACATTTATTGAGTTTTCTTCCTTCTAATAATATGGAGACACCACCCGAAATAGAATGTAACGACCCTGTTGAAAGAGTAGACGACCTCTTAAATGATATTATTCCCGAAAATCCAACCAAACCATACGATGTTAAACAGGTAATAGGATCTATTATTGACAATGGAGAATTTTTGGAAGTACATCCTTTATATGCAAAAAATATCGTGATTGGTTTTGCCCGTATGGGCGGCATGTCGGTGGGTATTGTAGCGAACCAGCCTTTGCACATGGCAGGTGTTTTGGATATTAACGCTTCCCGTAAGGGAGCGCGTTTTGTTCGTTTTTGCGATGCGTTTAACATACCGATAGTCTCTTTGGTGGATGTTCCCGGATTTTTACCCGGTACAGGTCAGGAGTATGGAGGAGTGATTACTCACGGCGCTAAATTATTGTATGCTTACGGAGAGTCTACCATTCCCAAAGTTACGGTTACCCTGAGAAAATCATACGGAGGTTCTCATATTGTTATGAGTTGTAAACAGCTGCGAGGGGATATTAATTATGCATGGCCAACTGCTGAAATTGCAGTCATGGGCGCTGAAGGAGCTGTGGAAGTATTGTATGCAAAAGAAATAAAGGCAGACCCAGACCCGCAAAAGCAGGCAGAAGCTATTGCCGCTAAAAAGGAAGAATACAATAATTTGTTTTTAAATCCATATACGGCTGCGAATTATGGCTATATTGATGATGTGATAGAACCTCGTAATACACGCTATCGCGTTATTCGCGCATTGCGGTCTACTCAAAACAAACAATTGGAAAATCCTGCTAAAAAACATGACAATTTGCCATTGTAGTTTTTGGTAGAGATAGTGCATGTAATTTTAATCGTATATATTGAATATGAATAGATAATACCGTCTCATTAAATATTTTTGCAGGAAATTGACGGAAATCAACAAATGTGGAATGATTTTTGAGGACTATAATAGATTACTAATAAAAATAAAATAATGGTTTAACTTTAAAAAAATAATATATGGGAAAAGAAGCCGTAGAAATAGCAGGAGTAGATGTAAAAAAACTTATCGAAATGTTGAACAGTGCATTATCGGAGGAATGGTTAGCTTATTATCAGTATTGGATAGGAGCACGTTTGATGGAAGGTCCTATGAGAAGTGAAATAGAACCTGAATTACTTGTTCATGCAAATGAGGAACTTAATCATGCCGTATTGGTTGTAAACAGGATTATTCAATTGGGAGGCACTCCCGTTATCAATCCTGAAGAATGGACTAAATTAGCCCGTTGCAAATACGAAGCCCCTACCGATCCTTATGTTGAAGTAATATTGGAACAAAACTTAAGAGGTGAAAGATGCGCTATTAAACGTTACGAAGAAATCGCAAATTATACTGTCGGAAAAGATCATGCTACATATCAAATGGCAGTAGCTATTCTCGAAGATGAACTCGAACATGAACACGATATTGAGGATTGGATAAAAGATTTAGCCAGAATGAAAGATGATTGGAAAAAAATCAGAATATAATTTTTATTTGTGTTTTTAAGATTATTACTCCGAACGGAAGAAAAGGCTTGATTATTTTCAAGCCTTTTTCATTCCTGTTTACTGCTGCAATAAAATTTGTTATTTTGTTATTAACTCTATGAATAATTTACCTCAAAAAGATTTACATCTTTGTTTAATACAGTCCGATATTCATCCTGTTTGTGTAGAAGATAATTTGAACAGATATAGAATACTTTTAGAAAATATGCAAAGCAATCCCGATATGATTGTTTTTTCGGAAATGTTTGCTTGCGGCTTTTCGGATCATGTAGTGCAGATTGCAAGGGATTATACTGTTTTGTGTCTTGATTTTCTGTATCGTATTTCGCAAAAATATATGACGGATGTTGTTGCAAGTTTACCTGTGTTAGAGAATGGTAATCTCTACAATCGCCTCGTTTACATCAGAGATAAAAACATAATCGCTCAATATGATAAAAGACATTTGTTCTTTGGTTGTGAGAAAAGATTGTTCACAAGGGGGGAAACGAAAATGATTGTCAATAAAAGTGGATGGAATATTTTACCGTTAATTTGTTACGATATTCGTTTCCCAAATTGGTGCAGAAACTATTACAAAAATGATACTATAGCATACGATTGTTTATTATTGATAGCTAATTTCCCTGCATCCCGTTCAAATATTTTAAAATCCCTTCTGGTAGCCCGTGCCATTGAAAACCAATCTTATGTAATAGGGCTTAATCGTATAGGAAAAGATGGATTTGAAAACGTTCATTGCGGTAATAGCATTGTCATCAGTCCATTCGGAAAGATAATAGCAGAAGCTCCCTTCTGTGAAAATTATCTCCTGTCTGTAAAGATTGAAAGGTTAATAATAGATAAATTGCGTGAAAATTTTCCCGTCTACAAGGATTGGGATGAATGATATTTTCTTTTTAACCACAGAGAACACAGAGAACACAGAGAACACAAAGGAGAGTCTGATTCAGACAAAAACATCCACACTACGCCGAGCAAGGCAACCCAACAACGCCGTCATTGCAAGACACCACCCTCCACCAAGGTGTCGGAAAAAAAGAGCAATAAGGGCGTATAGATTGCTGTTTATGCCTTTTGAGATAGTTCCATTTAACACGACATAGTCTGGAGTCTATGCCGATCGGAGGTTGCTTTAGATGAAAAAAATATTTCATAATACATTAAGCTATTATTTTTTTGTGTAATTTTGCCGAGTAAATTTTAATGATTATGAGATATTTTAATGTAGCAGGACCTTGTAATAACATAGAGCATTACATGATAGACGCCGCCACTCGTCTACATGGAGTTGAGGAGTTGATAAATATGAAACAGTATTTTGTGATACATGCGGCACGTCAGAGCGGAAAAACAACCTATTTGCAGGATTTAACCCGGCGGCTCAATACGGAAGGAAAATATTACACCTTGTATTGTTCGTTAGAAGGTGTGCAGAATATCACTGAACCGGAACGAGGCATACCAGCAATAGTGTGGCAGATTAAAAACAAACTCGAGGATATGGATATTCCACATTGCTTGGATTTTGCCAAAGATGCTAATTATGAAAATTTCGCCGGTGTCTTAGGAGTATCGCTCACTCGATATTGTAAGTTATTGGACAGACCCTTAGTGATATTGTTTGACGAAGCGGATTGTCTAAGTGAAGATACCTTGATTTCTTTTTTACGACAACTTCGCAACGGTTATAATGACCGTAGTTTTGTGCCTTTTGTCCATTCCATAGCCCTTGTCGGAATGCGTAATATACGAGATTATAAAGCAAAAATTCGTCCCGAAAGCCAAACTATGGGCAGCGCAAGCCCGTTCAATATCGTGAAAAAGACATATACATTGAAAAATTTTACACAGGAAGAAATTATCCAACTCTATCAGCAGCATACCGATGAAACAGGACAGGTATTTGAACATGATGCAATAGAATTAGTCAATGAACAAACACAGGGACAACCCTGGTTAGTTAATGCTATTGCTTGCGAAGTAATCGAAGAAATCCTGCAGTCGGACTATACCAAACCCGTAACGGCGAAATTGGTAAACGAAGCCATTCAAACCATTATTCTTAATCGTCCGGCGCACATCGACAGTCTGCTCGAACGATTGAATGAAGAACGAGTACGCAAAATAATCGAACCGATGATTATTGGCGAAAGTTTTATTGACAAAAACTCGGATGACTTTCTATATGCGAAAGATTTGGGCTTGATTAGGGTGGATAGTGATTCAAGTATAATACCTTCCAATCCGATTTA
>JAIROC010000314.1 GCA_031257735.1 Bacteroidales bacterium
CCACAAAGGACTTGATATTTTAATTGAAGCATTTAAGATATATAAAAATGAAAGGGGTAAAGGTTTGTTATATCTTGTTGGAGATGGTCCGGACAAACAAAAACTTCAAAAACTGTCAACTAAATATAATTTAGACAATGACATTAAATTTTTAGGAAGTTTGTATGATGATGCAAAATCCGATTTCTTGGATAACTGTGCCGGTTTTATTCATACTTCACGCTGGGAAGGAATGCCAATGGCAATTTTAGAAGCAATGGCGCACGGCGTCCCATTAATTATAACAAGAGAGACTAATTTAGATGAATATGTGGAAAATAAGGGCGCCGGATTAATCATATCTCCCAATACGATTGAAAATATAGTTTCGAAATTAAAAGAATTTGAGTCTATTTATGAAAATGATTATGAGAGATATCGTCGAATGTGTATTCAATCTCAACAATTGATTATAGAAGATTTGAACTGGAAAAATATTGCAAACAAAACTATTGAGGAATTGTATGATTTTTAAAGAGGATAAATATCGCAGAAATATTTACGAGAATTTTGCTAAGTTAGCAAAATACAACACATTAAAATGGCTCATAGCACATGGAATAGAAGGTTATCCGTCCCAAATTGGGAGAGATTTGGACATAGCCTGTGATGGAGATAAACACACTTCATTAGCTATTAGCCTGTTTATTGATGCTGCTAAAGAGAATCCTGCAACAAAATGGATAATTATGCCTAATCCAATTTGGGGAAAGCGTGTTTTGGCTATATCTGATAATTATGAAGTTGCAGAATTGCATATTTTACAAAAAATGGTTTCCGGATTAATTAGTCTGACGCCGGATTTTGACAATTTTCAATACATTCAGGGTATTTTTCCAGTTAATGAAACAGTTACAACGTTTAAATCGTTGACAATGTCAATGCTTGGAGGAAGCAAGAAAGTGATAGATAGAATTAATGAACAAATATTTAACACATTGCCCACATGTTTACAACAAATCTATCTGAAAATAAAAGCGAATAAAGACATTTCCATCATTGATAAAATTAAAGTATATACATATTATACCAAATCACCTGTTACAATGATAGAGAATTTATTATATACAATAATTAAAAAAATTAAAAGTTATTCGTCTCCAACTACTCCTATTATTTATATTACTAATATTTCCAATGATAACCTCAAAATATTAAAAAATGATTTAGGTGAGATTTTTTTAGATATTCTAATTGGAGACAATATGAGTAAAAAACAAATCAAGTATAATCAGGCACGACAGAGATTGATATTATTAACTAAACAAAGAAAAGATATTAAGATTGATGCCGAGTTTGATACAATAACATTATGTATTTATCCTGAGTTGTTGGATATCTTTGCTGAATACAATAAGATATATTATAATGATGAATTTACGGCATAAAACAATTGTTTTTTTAGGAACCGACGGTTCCGGCAAAAGTACCGTTATTGATGCTATAACGCCTGTCCTTAGAAGAAAATATGCGACTAATATCAACTACGAACATCTTCGTCCGAATTATATTCCAAGTTTGGGCGTCGCTATGGGAAAACGCACAAAAGACGACGAAACTCAAATAACCAAAGTAGAAAATCCTCATTCGGAAAAGCCTTCCGGATTTTTTGGCTCTCTGTTTCGGTTATCCTATTATTTGATAGATTATACGTATGGATACTATAAAAAAATTTATAAATCGGATGGGATATGGATTTTTGACCGGTATTTTTATGATTTTATCATAGACCCGCGTCGCGGAAAAATAAATCTGCCTCAATGGCTTATCAAATTATTTGGTTGCATTATTCCATCTCCCGATTTGATAATTTGTTTGGGAACAGACGCCGGAACAATATATCAAAGAAAACCGGAATTATCCTTACATGAGATAAAAAGACAAGTAGATATGTTAAAATTGTTTTCCCAAAAACATAAAAAAGCCGTATGGATTGATACGGGTTGTTCTATTGAAAAAACAGTTAAAGATACAATGCAAATAATAAACAGTTGTTTTAATAAATAAATAAATATAGAGATGAAAAAAGTTCCGATATTATTTTTAATATTTAATAGAGAAGATATTACATTGCAATCATTTGCTTCAATAAAAGAATACAGTCCCAACAGATTGTATATAGCTGCCGATGGTCCGCGAGCCGAAAAACCAGGAGAGTATAATTTATGTGAAGATACAAGAAACAGCGTATTGAAAGCCATTGATTGGGATTGTGAAATAAAAAAACTTTTCAGGGATAAAAATTTAGGCTGTACTAATGCCATATCAAGCGCTATAACATGGTTTTTTGAGAATGAGGAATATGGGATTATTATTGAAGATGACTGTTTGATTCATCAAGATTTTTATAGATTATGTGAAGAATTGTTGCCCAAATATAGAAATGAAGAAAAAATCATGTTAATTACCGCACAAAATCATACGCCTGATTTAATACATGCCAATCAATTGGTTTTTACGAATAGAGCTTATATATGGGGATGGGCTTCGTGGCGCAGAGCATGGGATAAAATGGACATGAAACTGCCAAAGTATAAACTTATAACTTTGATAAAACAACGTGGCTTTTTCGCAGCTTGTATAATATTTTTCTATTATCAATCCAGGAGCAGGAAAAATCCCGAAAGGGTTCTTTGGGATGGACGATGGAGTTTTTCGGTATCAAAGAATAATGGATTATGCCTTTCTTCTAATGTTAACTTATCAAAAAACATAGGGATTGAACATGGAGGTACCAATTATCCGGAAGGAGGAATAGATATTTATGCTCATATCCCGTTTGGAAAAATTACATGGCCACTTGTGTTGCCTCAAAAAATAGAACCAACCCTCAAAAAACAGCTAGCAGAAAGAAAAGAATTTTATCGATTCTGTAAAATCGGGTTAAAAAAGAAAATAAAACGATATTTGAACCTGTGCAAGCATTCTATATTGAAATGAAAATCTTAATTTCTGCATACGCCTGTTCACCTTATCAAGGTTCGGAGCCGGGTATGGGCTGGAATTTTGTTAAATGCCTGTCCGAATATCATGAATTACATATCCTGACCGAAAGCAAATTTCAAAAAGATATTGAAAAATATTTTATTGCACATCCGGAAGAGAAACAATTTTTCAATTTTTATTTCATCGAAAAAAACAGGCACAAGAAACTGCGTAAAATCTGGCCTCCTTCCTATTATTGGTTTTACAGACAATGGCAAAAGAGGGCATTGAAGTTAGCTTTAGAATTGGATGCTGTATGTCATTTTGACGTTGTTCA
>JAIROC010000333.1 GCA_031257735.1 Bacteroidales bacterium
CCGGCAGCTTGTATTTCTTCTCGCCTTCATTGATGAGCTTTGCATAACGGCTGTCGCCGGCGCTCTCATCGGTGGTTAATTCTTCTTCTAATTCGATATCTTCAGACATTTTTGTGTAAATTACTATTTAATATATCGCGCAAAACAGGCGTCAATTTCAGGGCGTAAGGCTATACATTTTGCATGTAGGACAAATTTGGTAAGAAGTTTATTCTTTTGCCATGGCAACCATTGGTATATCACTAAATAATTCATGTTTATCAATGCTAATTATTTTTATATTTCTATCGTCTGCTGCAATATCAACTTGATATTCCAAATCAGTTGGAATTAATATATTACGTTTCAATGTCGTTCTTTGAAAATCTATTGTACGAACAGGATTGGGAATATTAAAGTACTGCTTAAGATTTTCCCAATCATTGTTGCGAATTGTAACAATATCATGCAAATAAAAACTTACCCAATTACTGCCAATCTTGTAATTCGGTCGAACTTGCCCTAATTTTTGCTGTGATATTTCCGCATATTTCTTGTCTAATTCAAAACCAATATATTTTCTTCCTAATCGTTTTGCGGCAATTGCGGTTGTTCCTGTACCGGAAAACGGATCAAGAATAATATCGTTTTCATCTGTAACCATCAAAATCAATCTGTCCATTAAATGTAACGGAAGCTGACAAGGGTGTGGGTCTCTCTTTGAATTGTGTTTTATACGATGAATATCCGTCCATGCATCTGAAACCAAAGGGCCAAAAGGATGTAATCCATCCTTTTTTCCACCGTAATCTTTCCATAAATAACCTTGTTTTCTGTCTCTTTTGTGGGGGTGTCGCAATTCATAAATCTTTGCACCTTTTGCTTCTTTGGTATAAAATAAAATTCCATAATGTGCCGGTTGCAAGGATTTACCCATTGGTGCTGTTGGTGCATCCCAAGCAATCCAATGCTTGAAATGTGCAAATTTATTGAGATAGGTCGCATAAAAAGTTAGCCACTTTGGAATATTATGCAAAAATATTGATCCGGTTGGCTTTGTAATTCTTACCATTTCGGCAATCCATTTTTCGCACCAATCCAAATATTCTTGAAATTCGAGATTATCCTTGTAACTTGTGTATTTTTTCTGCAAATTAAAAGGAGGATCGGCAAAAGTCATATCAACCGAACTGTCAGGAATATTTTTAAATAATTCCAAACAATCGCCTTGCAAAATTCTATTTAGATATTTATCTATCATCATTTAAATGTTTCGATTAAAAGTTTTTCAAACCGTTTTAACTCGTCGGTGTGGAATGTGAAAACGTCTTCGTATGCAGTTACCATCCGTTTTAAATCGCCTTTGCGTACATACCAGCCTATACCATCTACAAAACCAATGAATTTTGCTTTTGGATAATGTTCTTTAATTAAAGAATCTATCGAAATTTCTGTTTTGGACTTGTCTCCTTGTCCCGAGGAAGTAGTAGCCAAAAATGAACTTTCGGCTATAATTAATGGATTTCTTTTGTTTGGAATGATAAAGTCCATTGTGCGCTTGTTATCTGGTGCATTTGCAATTAACTCCGCCAAGTCGCCTATTTCGTATGTAAGCCCTAATTTTTCTATCAATTTTGCAACAACAGTTTCAGGATTATTCCCCTTCATACCGGAATAACTGCCTTTTTCTTTATAACGCACCAGTGAATCAATCAATTCCGGTATCTCAAATTTAAGTTTGGAAATACTGAGTTTTTTCAACTCAAAAAGTGGTATTGTATTGGCAATAAACGGAATTGAAGCACTTTCAAAAAATATGTTTACCAACCCTTTGCGGAAATATTCACTGTTTTGAATTTTCTTTAAAATAGTTCCGTCACTCCATTCCTGTATATTATTCGGATTTTTTTCGTTATACCATTTGTCTTTGTAAACAAGCGCATTGAGTTCGGGGTTATCAACTATCCGAATAATAGTTGTAAGCCGTTTCAAATACTCGTTCGAAAAACCAGTCAGGGCAAGTAACGCTCGCAAACCATTTTCTTTCTCTTTCAGTAGCCATTCAAAAATATCTTTTTTCAAGCCTTCTGTTTCAACTTTGTTTTTGACAATCAACAAAGTTTCTTTCAAAGAATTGATATATCCCTCGTAATTTTCTTCAAACTTTTGATTGAAAAAATAAAAAGTATTTTTTTGTATGACGGTCAGAAATTTGTCTTCTACACTTTTCATGTTATATTTTCTTAAAAATCAGTATATATTCGTCTTTCATTGTGTTTCTCATTCCTTTAATAGGTTTGAGAATTGATTTTACCAATGGTAAATTGTATTTTTTAGAAGAATTAATTATGGTTTGCTCCAATCTAACTCCTCCGGTTTGATTGGTGTTTGAGCCTATTATCATTGCAAAATACTTGTCCTTTTTTAGAACACGCGAAACCTCTACACAAACTTTGTCCATATCTGAAAAATAAGTGTTTAATTTATCAGTTTTATTTTTCCCCTTCAAGCCGATCAATCTGCTTTTGAGTTCTTTTGTATCATAACCTAAAAACTCTAACTGGTCTTTATCATTCTCTACATAATCTATTGCAAATGAATATGGAGGTGAAGTGATTACACAATCAATGCTTTCATCCGGCAAATCAATTTTTAATGCTTCTGAATTATTCAAAACAGTTGTTTTCCCAAGTTCATTTTGATTGAAATATGGATTTTTGAGTGTCGATTTTATTGTTTCAATGTAACGAAGTAAAACTTTCTCGAAAAGTTGCTCATGGCTTGAACGGACAACTCTCTTTGAATATCCCAAAGCATCTAACCATGCCAAAAAAGCAAGGTTATAAATTTTTCTTTTCCTTAATTCTTTAACTTCAGAAATCTTTTTGAGAACATTACCTTGTTTGAAAAAATAAAATAACTTTTTGTTATCTAACGAAATACTTTCTAATAAATTCAAGTCAACAGTCAAAGATTCATACTTCGTTTTAATCATAAATTGACAAAAAGGGCTAACATCAATTGCAATAGAGTTTATACCTATCAATGCTGCTTCAACATTTACCGTACCGCTGCCAGCCATTGGGTCGAGAATTGTTTCGTTTTTTTCTATTCCAAAAATATTGAGAAGTCCTTTTATCAGTTGCGGGTGAAATTTTCCACGATACGGAAACAAACCGTGTGTAGCGTAGCCCGTAGAAAAACGTCCTTCTTCAAAATATGCTTGCGTTATAGCTGTTCGATTCTCGTTAATTTTCTCGCTATAATTGGAATAAAGCAAATAATGATTTGTTAGTTGATCGTCAATAGATTTAATAAATGCGGAACGTTCTAAAAGTTGTTCTTTGGACAGACAATTAAACTCCAAATAAGCCATTTCCAACTCAAATAACTCTTCAACATTCGGTAATAATTCAATATTCTTGCCAAATGCCTTATGTATAACTGATCCCACATTATAAAACTTATTCATATTGTATTAAATCATTTCTTTGAAAATTGTATTATAAACAGTATCAATATTGGTAAGCAATCCCCACGCCAATCCTTTCTTTACAATAGTTATTTCCTCATTAGTCAATTCTCTTTTCAATACTTCTCTTGCTTCATATTGTATATCCTCTACTGTAAGTGCAAAAATAATATCCGATGTTGCCCACTCGCTTGCTTCCTTAATATTTAACAACCCTGCCATCCTTGTTAATTTTTAAATTACTGCTACTTCTTCCAGCGCTTCTTCCACGCGCAGGTTGCCGATAATAAAGCCTTGCCGGTCGGGGGTATTTTTGCCCATGTAAAATTCCAGCAGGTCGTGGATATTGTCGTCTTTGCTTAGC
>JAIROC010000439.1 GCA_031257735.1 Bacteroidales bacterium
AATTGAAGTTCTTGATGCATAATTTTTTGCGCTAAATTTTCTTGTCTACTTTGTACTATAAGGATAGACTTTGAGCGCTTCTTCCAGACATTTCATAGCAGCCTTCATATCATTTGTATTCAGGCAATAGCTAATTCGGACTTGTTTTTTCCCTTTTGCTTTTTCAGAATAAAATCCTGTTGCAGCGGCAAGCATAACAGTTTCTCCATTGTAATTAAAATCTTCCAACAACCATTGACAAAATCTATCGGAATCATCAATGGGAAGTCGCGCCACCGCATAGAAAGCGCCTTTAGGTACAGGACAAAAACATCCGGGCATTTGATTAATGGCTTCAATAACAATATTTCTGCGATCAATATATTCTTCCAAAACAGCATCAAAATAAGACTGTGGAGTATCAATTGCTTCTTCAGAAAACAATTGTCCGAAACTTGGAGGACTTAATCTTGCTTGAGCAAATTTCATGGCGGTATTGTATACGTCTTTATTTTTCGTAATAAACATTCCTATTCTTGCTCCACATGCGCTATAACGTTTTGAAACAGAATCCAAAAGAACAACATTTTGTTCAATATCTTTCAATTGCATGACAGAATAGACTTTTGCACCGTCGTATGCAAATTCACGATATACTTCATCGGAAAAAAGGAATAAATCATATTTCTTTACAATTTTGGCTAATGTTTCCAATTCTTCTTTAGAATAAAGGTATCCTGTTGGATTATTGGGGTTGCAAATCATAATAGCTTTGGTTTTTGGAGTAATAACCTTTTCAAATTCATCTATTGAAGGAAGTGCAAATCCCGTGTCAATCGTTGAAACAATAGGTTTTACCTTTATGCCTGTTGTCAGGGCAAATCCATTATAGTTAGTATAAAATGGTTCAGGAATAATAACTTCGTCATCACTGTCCAAACAAGCGTTAAAGGCAAATAGAATAGCTTCCGAGCCACCACATGTAACGATGATTTGGTCTGCCGTTACTTCAATATTAAATCGCCGATAGTACTCCTCTAATTTTTTACGAAATGACAATATTC
This sequence comes from Bacteroidales bacterium, assembly GCA_031257735.1. Classification (GTDB taxonomy): domain Bacteria; phylum Bacteroidota; class Bacteroidia; order Bacteroidales; family WCHB1-69; genus JAIROC01. Next base: position 1,044 of record JAIROC010000439.1, read on the forward strand.
CTGCTGAATGTGAATATTCCAATACTTTAATATTAGTATGTTGCAATTTTTTTATAGCATCTTGAGGCGTCTCAATATCAGGTTGTCCAATATTGAGATGATATACTTTAATTCCTCTTTGTTTTGCAGCGTCCGAATAAGGAACTAACTTACGAATAGGAGAAGAAGGCATCATTTCTCCTTTATGTGATATTTTGGGCATAAATTATTTATTTAGAAATTATTTTACTTTTTGTTTTTTTTTCTGTTATTGGTTTCTTGATATACACTAATTCAAATACACTATATATTAAATATATAGCCATAAAATTTAATAAAAATAAAATAGCATCTTCTCTGTTTGTGTAAGCATACAGGAGCAGTAATACTAAGAAAGATAACAGTTTTATGGCAGTAGTAAGCATGTATCGGGTAATAAAACGTCGTTCTATTGTGGTTATTTCTTTCATTTGTTCGTCTTTACTTAATTCAGGATTGGACTTGTGTTCCATACGTTCTACATCTGAACGTGTAATTATGTAATGTGTAAGAGCGCTAACAAGAACAAAAATCACAATCAAATAAGGTAAATTGGCTGAAACTATCCATGGAATAACAAATCGCAATACAATATACACGACTGTTACCAGGATACTGAATATCAATAATGACTGTAAATATCTATAATATATTTTTTTCAACATAAAGATTTGTATATTACTACAAAGCAATATAAATACTATTCATAGTATATTGCTTTGCTATTCTTATTTAATCTTTTTTACCTTTGAAAACGTTTTGATGCATTTTACATACGCCAGAAAATTGAGATCCCAATTCCATTACAATGTTATTAGCAGCAATGTCTCCATTAATATCTGCTGTGGACTTCAAAATCAACAGTTCTTTAATAAGTATATTTCCAACGATTTTTCCTGAAATATCACAATCCTTACAGGTTATGGTTCCTTCTATAATACCGGAAGTTCCTACAACTAATTTTTGCTCAGATATAAAATTTCCTGTCAATTTACCGTCAATACGCATATCGCCTGATGTTTTAATATCGCCTTGTATCTCTGTTCCAGCAGCAATGATATTAACACATAGCGCTTCTGTTTCTATATTCTTTCCCATTTCACTATTATTTTTAACTCTAATATTTGTTGTGCAAAGATAAAAAAAAAATCAACATGAAACGCTATTATTTTCTATCGCCTGAAAATGACGATGAGGATGTCAATTTCTTGTTCTGATAATAAGGTCGAAGAAAGAGAGTGAAAAATAAGAAAGCTATACCTTAGTTTTCCGCAAAATTTCTTTCAAAAAAATGGCTGCGGGATAAAAACGCGTCGAAATGCGGTCTCGAAAAGGGGTAAAAAGGGGTAAAAAGAGGGGTAAAAAGTGAGTAAAATGCAGAAAAAATGCAGTAGGATGTAATTTTTTCTCACTGATAATGAGTGTAAAGAAAAAAAAAGTAAAAAAAAGATGAGAAAAGTGACGAAAGTAAAGAAAAAGATTGTATCTTTGCATCCTCAAACGATGATGGAAAAAAAGCCATCATCAATTGGGAAAAGTTCTTTGACAAAATGGAGAGAAGCAGCAAATATCCCGGTGTAAATTCTGGAGAAGGATTTGCGAAAGCTCAGGAACAGACAAACGATAGGGA
>JAIROC010000448.1 GCA_031257735.1 Bacteroidales bacterium
CCAGCCATTTTGGTACTCCTTCGCTTTATATGATACCACCAATGTTTCCAAAAGTCAATAGTAATAAAGCCTTATTTTGGCCGACATGGTTTAATTTGTCATTCAAGGAATTTAGGAGGTTTTTATGAAAAAGTTATTTCTAACTGCATTTGTTTTTTCCATTGTTTTATCGGCGTTTTGTCAAAATATAAATATCAGAATTACCGATTATTTTCCAGTTGATACTGGTAATACATGGACATATTCCAACGCTTCGGGTAAGACAAGAGATGTTATAATAATGAGAAATAGTATGCCCGATACTATTTCAAATGATGGTACATCTCTCTATTTATTTGAACACCAATTTGTAGGAATAGGGACCGGATCGACATTATACAGCATTAAAGAGGGTAAAGTTGTCGTACTGGTCGAGAAAAACATACTCGGACAGTACCAAGAAAAGAAGCCCCCTCTCCCTATACTGGCATCAATTGGGCAGGAATGGCGGTATAATGACCGGGGGGACGATTTACGATATAAGGCTTCTAAATCATCCTGCGCTTTTGATGGTAAAACATTCGATGACTGTATCTTAGTAGAAGAAAGAATAGTTAGCGGAAATACAACGTTGCGGACTAAAAAAAGTTACTATGCAAAAAACGTTGGCTTGGTTTATGTTACCCTACAATCACCGGGAGAAAAAGAGTCGGTTTATCAGAAACTTACAGAATGCAGTTTCTTTAACCTATAAGAATCAGACGTTAAAGGAGTTTAATATGTTTTGTATAAAATGTGGAACACAATTGCCTGACGGAAGCAAATTTTGTAATCAATGTGGGGCAGATTTAAGTTTAGGCAAAAATGACGAGACGATTAATAACGACAAAATTATAAAACAAGATAAATTCAAACTCATCAAGAGTTTGTTAAGCTGGGAAAATGGAATTCTAAGTTTATGCCCCCATAAACTAATGTGGGTAGGCAATTTAAATTTTGATATTGATATTTCTGATATTATTAATGTTTCCCTGAAAGAAACTGTTGGTCAGGGTACATTAATAATAAATACCAAAAACGATCAACAATATAAATTTCTGAAACAAAATATGTCAACATCGGCCCTTATAATTTTAGGAGGTCCGATATTAGGAGCGTTAGGCGATAAAAAGATAGCAGACCTTGAATACTGGAGATTAGCAATAGAAAAATTAAGAGGAAATTAAAGGAGATATTTTATGAAAAAGATTTTATTAATTAATATTTTGGCATTTTTTTATGTCTGCTGCATATTTTCACAAGAACTTGGTATCAGTGTTGAACAGCTTTTGATAATTAAAAAATAAAGGAGTGTCAAATGTTCAATTTCTTTAGAAGAAAAAATAAAAACGATAAAACATTCGACATTTGTGATGAATCTACATGGGATTTGGCATCTGATTATACTTTTGTGTGGAAAAATGATGTTACATTTCTTAATGACACAAATGGAAATGATGTAACTGAAAAAGAATTTACTATCTTCATTGGACAAGCAATTGGAATATTGCGAAATGTACGCTCTGATGAAGAAATAAGCACTGCGGGATTATCTAACATTATAGCACTTATTATTGATTTATTGGCATCCGGTATAAATGCTAATAATGTTTTATCAATAATCAATATGGGTTTTGAAAATAACATGGATTTTTCGTGGCCGATTTTTAATCAAACAACAGGTTCAAACAAAGATAATTTTGACATTAATGACCAAGACACATGGAAATTTGCTACCGAAAATGCACTCGTTTGGAAAGGCAAACCATTTAATATATCTCCAGAGAAAATATTCACTGAGCTTTTATTTGTGAAAATAATGGCCATGCTATTCCTTTCTTCTTGGAAGGCCATGTATTCACGACCCGATTTAAGAAATATGAATATTTCAATTCTTTTGGATGGTTTAAAACAAGATAAAAATATTCTTGATATTATAAGTGAAATATCAGGTAAAATATCAAAAATAAATAATGTAGAAAAGGGGTTCAGCCAAAATACTGCCGAGGAAATATTAACAAAATACTCAAATGAGACGGTACAAGAAAAAACAAAATTTGAGATTTTAGATATTGACACATGGGAATATGCTTCCGAATCAGAATATTTAATCTGGAATGGTAAGAATGTTTTGGGAAAAGATGATGTCCCCCTAACAGAGAAAATTTCTGTTGATTTATTTCGGGCAATGTTCGAGTTTCTTGAGCGCAAAGGGGATATAATGTCATCAGATAAGAAACTTTCTATAATTACGAATATGCTTGACCGTATGCAAACAGTTAGCGAAGATCCCGAATATTATATTAGACAGCAGAAAGAGATTGACGCAGAATTAGATAGAAAAATACCGGATGGTTTATTTAACGCACGAAAACCAGATACATACAAATATGCAAAAAATATTCCGTTAATTATAGATGGAGTTCATATTTTTAATATCAGTCAAGATATAGCAGGAAAAGAAATTAAAGAAGAAGAAACTGAAAAGGATTTTGTTCAACGCCTCACTCTATTGTTAAAAACAAACTATAATGGGATGATATGGGAAGAGGCCGTTAAGATAGCCAAGTCAGAATTTCAAGTAATGGGAGTAAATGAGCCGCATACCGGATTTCCAGAATATGACGATCGAGTAAATGAGATATATCAATCAATGTTGCAAAACCCTAATGGCAGGCTTACCAAGAAACAAGAAAAAGAATATATCGACGATTATATTCAAAGAAAAATAGACGAATGTACCTCACATGAAACAGAATGGACATACGGCGGTTATAATTTTTCCGAAGCCCAAATGGAACTTGTTTATCACTTGACCGATGACGAAAAAGCAAAAATTGGGGAAATAATGGAGAAAGGCCTATCAGAGAAAAAAAGATCGTATCAGATAAAGCAAGATTTATTCTACTCTCTTCACAATGAGGTTGATGGAGAATTTCTTGTACGTCTTCACCATGCAAAAGGATATACAAAGGACGAAGAAGGTCTAATGAAAGATTTTTATTCAGGATATGATCATTTTGATAGCGAAGAAGAGATTTATAAATTATTCAATGAAAGCAAATATTTAGAAAAACATAAAAAGCTAAAGGAAGGCATCATTAGAGATGCTTTATATTGGTTTAACGAGATGAAAGATTAAAGGAGAAACATTATGAAAAATCTCTTTATAACCGTATTTGTTTTGATAGTTGTTTCATCGGTATTTTGTCAGACCGCGTCTGATTATTTCCCTGCCAAAGAAGGATACCGATGGGAATATCTCGGCAATAACGGGAAGGTAACAGATGTTTATACTTGTGTATTAGTTCAAAAATTAAGCGACAATGATTCCGGCGTTGGCTTCTTTCAGGAATCCTTGGGTATAACAACAAAAACGATTTACGATGTAATTGAAGACTCTGGTGTAACAGAAGTAGGGAATATAGATGCGTTTGGTAACACAAGACAGCATACCAAGCGCCCTATCATACTTTTTTTACGGGAGTACAAGTGGGA
>JAIROC010000474.1 GCA_031257735.1 Bacteroidales bacterium
AGTAGAACAGGATTTGATTATTGCGCGAGCTATAGTCGAGTTGTTTTCTGACGATTTATTAAAGAAATCGCTGGCTTTCCGTGGTGGAACAGCTTTGCACAAACTCCACATCACGCCCCAGGTTCGTTACAGTGAGGATATTGATTTGGTGCAAATCAACTCAGAGCCAATTAATCCGATACTGACGCGGATACGAAATTTTAAAAGAGAAAGTCATTAATAGGTTAGTTGAACAATAAAAATAGATTTAAAAGATATGGCTACACTTCATAATCTTAAAATTAGGAATTTTCGAGGTATTCAAAATTTCGATCAAAATTTTGATAATGGCTTGATTTGTATTATAGGTCGAGGAGATTCTGGCAAATCGACAATATTGGAAGCTATCAATTTAGCTCTGTCTTCAAGTTGGACGACGAGTTTCTATGATTGTGATTTTTATAATTGTCAAACAGACAACCCGATTGAAATAGAGGCTACTATAATCAATATTCCAGAAAAGCAACTGGCTAAATACGGAATGTTTGTTCGTGGAGTTGCTGCAAATGGAAACATCATTGATGACATGGAATCAGAAGAAGCGAACGATGCTATGGCAGCATTAACAATAAAACTGACCGTAACGAAAGAATTAGAGCCTGCTTGGACAGTTATTACTAATCGTGAACAAGAACCGATAGCAATAACTGCGGCTGATAGAGCCAAAATGAATGTTTCATCCATATCTGATTATACGGATAGACATTTCTCTTTAAACAAAGGAAATCCTCTATACACTTTGTTTAAACTATTGGGTGAAGACGGTGCTGATATAGATGAAGGAAATGTAATGTTGGAAATTCTTCGGGAAACAAAAACAAGAATTGATAATAGCATTGCCAATAAATTTGATAATGTAATACAAAAAGTCATAGAAACAGCAACTCAACTTGGGGGTAATGCAGAGGGAATAAAAGCGTCTATCGACCATCGGGATATTTCGATAAAAGAAAACAAGGTGTGTTTGCATGAAAGCGAAATTCCGCTGCGTTTGAAAGGGAAAGGCGCACGAAGACTTCTATCTTTGGCGATTCAATTATCAATTGCAAATCCATCTGGGATAATTCTCATTGACGAAATAGAGCAAGGTTTGGAGCCTGACAGAGTTCAACATATAGTTAGCATATTAGCCAAAATAATGAACTCTCAAATATTCCTCACGACACATTCGAGAAACGTTATAGTCGAGTTGCCATGTAGCAATTTATTTTTAATGGTAAAAAATGCTCAAAGCCTATTGAATATTCCTTCTGACCTGCAAGGCTGTGTAAGGAGTAACCCAGAAGCTCTATTTATGAAGAGGATTATAGTGTGTGAGGGAGCCACGGAAATAGGTATCTGCCGAGCATTAGACAGTAATCGGCAGTCGGCAAATAAAATTAGCTTGGCTTGTTTGGGTATTGGGATTGTTGATGGCGGAGGGAATAATATGGTAGAACGCAGTAAAGGATTTGATTCTTTAGGGGTTTCAACCTGCATATTATGTGATTCGGACGTAGATAATATAAATACTGTCAAAAACGAACTAAGAAATATCGGGATAAGTATTTTTGATTGTGAAAAGAATAAGTCTATTGAACAACAGTTATTTGCAGATTTATCTTGGGAGCAGATAATTCAATTAGTAGATTATAGAATTCAGATTGACGGTTTCGATAATCAATCCGTATTTCAAAGTATATATTCACAAAAACAACCGATGCCGGATTTTACTGAAGATTGGTATAAAACTGAATCTGACGAATTACGCACTTTGTTGGGGAATGTTTCAAAAAAGAGCGATTGGTATAAGCGTATTGATCATGGAACGATAATCGGGGAAGCTATTTTCGAGAATTTCGAGAATCTTGCTGCAGACAAAAAGACAAAACAAATGTTTGAAGAATTATCAAACTGGATTGATTTATAGTATGGCGAATCTTGAAGAATTTTTATCTAAAGATAAGAGCATGATTATTGCGCCTGCCGGATATGGCAAAACGCATACTATCATGGAATGTCTTCATATTATTGGAACGGGTAAAAAATGCTTAATACTAACACATACCCACGCAGGAATAGCTTCAATTAAAGAAAAAATGCAAAAAGGGGGCATTAATCCCCAAAAATTTTCCATAGAAACAATAAGCAGTTTTGCTTTACAATATGCTAAAGCATTCCATTTCAATAAAGCGGAAATTCCTAAAGCGGAAGATAGCAATGATTATTTTAACTTTGCTATAGGTGTAGCAACTAATATTCTCAAAACAAAGCCATTAAGTACTGTAATCAGAAGTTCTTATTCTATGTTGTTGGTTGATGAATATCAAGATTGTACAAGTCTGCAACATAAGATGATTCTCGCTTTATCCGACATTTTACCAACTCATATTTTGGGAGATCCGCTACAGGGTATTTTTGAATTTAGAAATAATACCATTGTTGATATGGAGTCTGATGAGGAAATGCAGGGATTAAACCAAAATATACAAACCCTTGATACTCCTTGTAGATGGAATCAACATGGTTCAAGAGAATTAGGTCAGGCTTTATCTGATATTAGAGCATTGTTGTTAAATGGAACTCCGATAAATCTAACTACATTTCACCCACATATTAATGTTGTTATTGAGCCTGAAAATGGCTATTTAAACCCAATAAACAATTCTAATCGAATAATTTGGAAGGAGATAAGTAATAGAAATACAGATAGCTTATTATTCTTACATCCTATTTCAACATCCATCTATCCAAGAATAACATTTATCCAACGATTCAACAATACCGTTAGACTTATCGAATCAATAGATGACAAGGATTACTATAAATTTTCCAACTATTTTGATACACAAACAGGTCAAAAAGTAATAAATAAAATTATTGATTTTACAAAAGCCGTATCGTCTAAAACGGTAATTAAACAATGGTTTAAAGATAATGGTGCTCTTAAAAACAAACGTTCTGACGAAGACAAAATAGTTGTTCGGAAACTGCAAGGTATAATAGATTTAATTATTCAACAAAAATCCTTTAAGAATATAGCAATATTAATTTCAGAATTAATACAATTATCTAATAATAAATGTTATAGAGCGGAATTGAAAAAAGATATGATTAAGGCTCTGGAATTGGCACATGCAGAAGGAAATACAGTCTATGAATCAATGAAAAAGAACAGGGATATTCTAAGACGCGTTGGACGGAGCATAAAAGGAAGATGTATAGGAACAACCTTACTTACTAAAGGATTGGAATTTGATGTAGTTATCATTTTGAATGCACATCTATTTACAAACCCCAAACATTTGTATGTCGCTTTAACCAGAGCAAGTAAAAAACTTATTGTAATTAGTCAGAATCCAATTATTAATCCTCATTAAACATTAATAGTATAGCAACAAAGAAACAACAAAGCCATTACTGTAAGATTTGCGGAGAAATTAAAGCTAACGAAAAATTTAAGCAGAAAAAAGACACATAGCGCATATATCTGCGATGTACCTGACTAACTGATTGAAAAACTTGCCATCCCTTCTGTGGAAGAGGTGATTAAGCTGCCAAAAGGGAAACGAGAAAAATATGGAAATTTGCAATAAAACACAAAAAAGCGTCCGGAGTATCCCTCTCCGAACGCTCACCACTAAAATCCCGTGAAACAGTATTAAACCATTACGACTGTGGATTTCAGCGGCAAAAGTACTTACTTTTTCCCGAACTTCTTTGTTCTTTCGGAAAATTCAAATGTAACACGGTAGTTTTCATCAAATTTCAACGCGGCGGCAAACACTTTACCCGCCTTGCTTTTGAAGCCGTTAATGATGGCGGTCTTGCCTTTGGTCAGCAGTTCCAAAACCTGTTTGTCCGACAGTTCCTTTTCGCTGATACTCCGGAAAACGACTAATCCGCAATTCGGGTCGGTGCATTTCGCCACTTTGGGATAAAAGCGAACATTGGCGGTCTTGCATTTGGGACAGATACATGCGCTGTCGTCGGCAACTTCAATTTT
>JAIROC010000525.1 GCA_031257735.1 Bacteroidales bacterium
GATTATATGGTATTCAACAACAAATTTCTGAATTAATCGAAAAAAGTTTTTACCTTTGCAGGGAAAGTAAACGGTTATTGAATGAGGCTAAAGATATGGTGGAAAAGGAAATAGGAAAATGAATATTAACAAAAAATTATAATTATGGGCGAATTATCAAAACGCATAGGTGAGTACGGCGAAAATATTGTAGAACAGTTTCTCGTTGCTATTGGTTGGAAAAACCTGCAAAAAGGTTTTGACATTCCTTGTTTATTGAATGACAAACATTCTACTACGGACGCACCAAGAAGAACACACGGTATTGACTTTCTGTACACGTATAAAAGTCCGTTAATATCAAATGTATTGAACAATGTTGTTATTTCTTCAAAATTTAAAACAAAGAAATATCCAAACAATCCAAATGTCAAGTTTAAGGAGTATTTTGATGATTTGGCTATTGCAATAGAGTGTTTTTCCATATCAGAAAAACGAAACGAAATAACAAAAGGTTTTGATAATTATTCAAAAATCAATGATATAGGACTTCTATTTTGGCTGAATAATAGCAATGAAGAAGGCAATTACAGTGATTTGATAGGAAAAATATCTAATGCGCAAATTAAAGATGACTATAATATTCATTGTATTTTTGTAGTTGACAATAAAAGGGTTATGTTTATTTTAGATGCTATAAGATTCCTTAAATCTGAATTTCAAAATTTTGATTTCTTTTTCTACTACCCGAACACAGGACAAAATATTTCCCCAATAGAAAGGGAAAACACAGGCACTTATCTTCCTGTTGAATACATAAATTCGAGTATTTTGCCTATAAAATTGCAAAATAAAGATAATGCAAAGGAGGTTTATTTTGCGTTATTCAGTATTGATGGGTTTGAAAAAGACGATTTTCGACGCATTATGGGTGTAGCAAAAGATATTTCAACAAACTTGACAAGTAAAGTTTTTATTTGTTTTCCAGATTATAATGAAATATCGCATAGTAATGAAGCAAAGCAGGCAAAACAACAATTTACTGATACTAACTTTTCAAGTACAGTGTTTGTGAAAAATTACAGAAATCAGTTTCCTAATACAATCTGACAATGAATACCGAACATAAAAATATCAATGACATAGTGCCTTTTGGTGAGTTCATAAGAGGTTTTGCCAATCAATCATTTTTGACAAATGCTGAATTGCACAGAATAATGAAAACTCGTGGAATATTCTTTTCTTTCCACGACAAAGATATAATGGTACCCGTTTTACAAACATTACTGTTAAGTCCCAAAGAGTTTGATAATATAAGAGAATGTTTTAATGCAAAGGAAGACAATGAAAAACGCATATCCCGCACTATTGATTGGGCAGATGACCAACCTCTTTTGAGACAAGATATTTTGGAGTGTCAATTAGATGATTTTATTAGAAAAAATCTGCCAACTTGTAACCTTATAAAACCTGTAAGATTATATGCTGTTGATAATAATCCAAAACATTTAAAAGCAGATATTGAATTGGAAAGAAACGATTTAAATAAATCGTGGTACGAACAGAAAAATATCTTTAAAGCAAGTTTTGAATTTATTAAAGGAGAGAATAATAGAGGGGAAATAAAAATAACACATACAGCACCTGAAACTAAAACTTTGGCAGAATATGCAGTAAAAATAAAGAAAGAAGAATTTGAAAATAAGAGAATGATAATTGATAAAAATGCAATGAAAAAAATCCTATTTAAGGATTTTTCAAATGAAGATAGAATAGTATTTTTATTTCGACTTTCCACGCATTTAGATAACAATATTTTTAAATGCATTGAAATTGGCGATATTTCTTTGAAACCCGAAAATGAATCAGATTTACCTGAGAAAATATCGTGGATGAATCATATTAAAAAATTGCTAATGTCAGGTCAAAAATTGAATGAAACATTTTTTATTAAGGAAAATACATATCATAAGCACATTGTCATTTGGAGTATTGATGCAAAATTTGATTACATTTATAATGGGACGAAAGGTGAATGTTCTTTTACTTTTGGGTTTCCGGATTTTGGCACCAAACAAAAGTTTGATTCTGAATTTGAATTGAATTTGTCTTTATCTAACCCCAAAGGTATTCATCTTGACACAAGAGAAAAGAAAATTTTGAAAAATAAATTGCTTGAAGAAATGGATAAACAGAAACTGATTGTCTATAACAAGTTCGTTGAATATAAAATTAAAAAAGGATAGACGATGCACAATTTTATTGAATCGAAAATTGGAAAAATAAATGTACATAAAGTTGGCAATAAACTAAATGATGAAAATATTTATTCTTCAAAATCTAACATTGAGATAGATGAGAATATAAATACTCTTCTGATGAATTATTTCCTGCTCCCTTTCAAATCCTCCGAATACTTCACTTTCTATCACGACATTGATATAAATATGAACGAAGTATTTGTATGTGCGGGTAAGATTTTCGACAACCCCGAAATCCTTTTGGATCAATCCGTAAATCTTGCCAAGCATTTGTACGAACAATCAACCCACCCCAAAATCAAAGGCGGCGAGTTTTACACCGTCTATTTCAAAGATTGCATTATTGACGGCGAAACCGTAGATGCTGTCGGTTTGTTCAAATCGGAGAATAAAGATACTTTCCTCAAAGTATATCCGTCGGGAGAAGGTTTTGAAATTGAGAGCGAAAAAGGAATTAACATTAACAAGTTAGACAAAGGCTGCTTGATATTCAACACCGTACGGGAAAATGGATATATCGTTGCTGTGGTGGATAATACCAATAAAGGCACGGATGCTCAATACTGGATAGATGATTTTCTGCACGTCCGTCAACGACATGACGGATATTACAATACGCAACAAACCATGTCGTTATGCAAGAGTTTTATCAAAGAAGAGTTGTCACAACAATCTAAAAACTCCAAAGTAGACCAAGCCGCATTGCTCAATAAATCGGGACAGTTCTTCAAAGAAAATGACAATTTCAATTTGGATGAGTTTGCCAGCGAAGTAATGGAACAGCCGGAAGTCATCGAAAGATTTAATCAGTATAAATCCGTATGGCAGCAGAAATACGAAATCGACATTCCCGACAATTTCACCATTTCCGACAGCGCCGTAAAAAAGCAGGCGCGTATATTCAAAAGCGTCATCAAGTTGGACAAGAACTTCCATATCTACGTCCATGGAAACAGCGACCTGATACAGCAAGGCACAGACGAAAACGGCAAATTCTACAAAATCTATTATCAAGAGGAAAATTAAATATGCCTTATAATGATTCCTAAAATCCGCAACCCGTTTCCTTTGTCAATTGAGGTATTTTACAGGTCAAATACAGGTCAAAAATTCTTGGGTTTTGCAGTGAATTTTCAGGATTTCTCGGATAAAAATGTCA
>JAIROC010000553.1 GCA_031257735.1 Bacteroidales bacterium
ACGACAGCGAACAACTTTTTGCCACAAAATATAAACTTTATATCCCCACCGAAGAAGAACTGATAAAAGAAATAAAGCAAATCCGTTCTTTGATGAATGGCGATTACAAATTGTAAATAATATTACGGAAGTAAAACTGCGTGAACTGCTCAAAACAATTGACAATCTGAAAAAAGGATTAGAACAGGAAATATTTACGCGACAGAGGTAATCCCTCTGCGAATAATAGTACCCTTTCAGACGGATGCTGCGGTGGTGATGAATTTGGGGGTGTATGGCGTAATGGTTTAATTTTCTTCTTTATAACTGTTTATCCGTCTGTCGATAAATTTATCCAAAAATGATATAAGGTTATCGGAATTAATCCTCCATTTCTGCTGTGGGTAGAGACATAGCTTTTGCATTTATAAGATTCTTGTTTTTGTAAATAATCAGATTCATTCCAAAAGACAGAATTGGTCATTGTCAGGTCTTTTATCCAACCGTTTATTTTATTCAGCCAATAGTCAGTGTCGCATTCCTGTATGTATCCAAACATAATTGAATATGATAATTGGCGAGCATGTTTACCTTCCTTGAATCGTTGAATGCCGCCATTCCCTTTAAATATTTTCTTCCCATTTTCTTTTTCAGGACTGACAAATACATATTCACGTTCGTCTCTGTCCTTTTCTTTTGGAGTGGGTAAACGTTTAGCTTCAATCCAACAGAAAAAATTACAATTACTCCTTAAATATATGCCTATATCTGTTGTTGAATTTCCTTCTTCATGTTGATTTTGAAATGCAAAGAAAGTATCATCAACACGAGTTTTTTCATTTAAAAATATCTCAAGTTCCTGTGTAATTTTATTTTCTCCGGTTTCATTTGATCTGGGTTTAAACTGAAATAAAACATTATCAATAAAAGCAAAAACAGTTTCATATATATCCCCTTTATCAGGAGGATTACCTTGCGTTGTTGTTGGTTTCTCCATTTTATTCGTTGTTTAAAACATCCTCAAGAGTATCGCCAAAATCTCTTAATGCGGTTGATTGTAACCAAAATAACAATTTCTTGGGTTTTACAAGCATAATATCTCTTCGATCCCTGTAAATCCTCATTATTTTACTATAACGAGCGCTATGACTTGGGTTCCATGAATGTAATATAGCTTCCAAATTTTCATCCGACCATTTATAGACATACTCATTACCATTCCCAAATGTGTATTCACAAGCAAAGAAAGAGTTGCCTTCCGTAAGCTTTGAAAAATAGTATCTTTCTCCTCCCTTGGCGTATATCTTGTTCAGTGACTCGCAATATATTTTTGAAAATGGTTTAATATGTTCTTCTATTTCTGCCGTTTTCTTATGTATGACTGCATTTTTTCCTTTGCTAAATTCCTCAATGTAATAATTCAACACATCGTCAATAATAATTTGCTCGAAGGGATTTGGATTAAACGGCGTTTCCATAAATAAAGGCAAATTTAATAAATCGCCCAAGTCGGTTGTGTACATCGAACGGTTAACACCAGACCTTGCGCTAGTCGCCGCAATAAAGAAACGTAAAATATTGTTACTGTTTTTCAGTTGTTTTGCCAAATTAAGCAGTTCATTCCGGCTTTGAAGCGGACAATGCACTCCTAAAATTTCGTTCCGAAATGTAAGATAATCATCTCGCAGATCCATTGGGATATGATTTTTACCAATAGACTTTTTTATCATCAAATGCGGCGGGCTGAAAATGTTTTTCGAATTGGACGGAATAGACTCAAACGCCATTTCATGTTGAATTTCTATCAACTCTATTCCCTTGTCTGTAAAAGATTTATCTATAACGGTATTCTTCCCAAATAGTATATTGTCAATATCTTTGTTTGATTTATTTCCAACCTTATAACCCTGTCCATAATCCCATCCGTTCAACTTTTGTCTGTTCAAATAATCACCCAAACTTTGTTGTTGTTTTAGCCGATTTGCCAGATGATATACTTGTGAGCCACCCAATAAATTACACTTCCAGACGTAAGGCCTCGAAACCGCAATATTCGCCGGAATTTTATGAAAATCATAATGGCTTAATTCGAAATACGATTTCTCGGCAACGGAACGATATTCTCTCACAACTATATGAGTTATAAAATCATTTTCAGCAGGACGATTTTCGATAAAAACAACCGCTGTTTCTACATTTGCCCTGAAAAGTTTTTTTAAAAGCGTAAAATCAATGATTTGTGTAACATTATATTGCTTAAATAAAGATGAACGAAAAACTAAATTTGTATTTTTATTATTGTCCTTGTCTCCACTGTATAAAAACGGACCGGACTTCATAATCAGGCACAATCGTCCTGTTTCTTTTTTTAATAAAAGAAATGAGGCGGTTAAAAATAATAACGCTTCTTGATAGAATGGAATTTGTAAATTGATATTTTCACTTTTAAATTTTTCCAAATTTTTCCTGTAAACTGCAAATTGCTTTTTAGCCAGTTCTTTGAATGGAGGATTCCCAATGATTAAATCGAAATCACGTGCGAATTTGCCTTCCGACAGGTAATCAAAAAAATCTTTTTCAATAATATTGCCGTCTTCCTCCAAATTGCTGAATAGTCCCGGTTTTGTCCAGATTTGTCTTGGTTTAAGCATGGAACATAATGCTAAATGAAGGCTGAATATGGTTAGATGAACGGAATTACAGTGAATGTCTATTCCGAAAATATTATCTTTTAATATCTGTTTCAAGATTGCAGGTTCAGGATTAGCTAATTTACCATTGCTTCTATATTTTATTTTCCATCGTTGCACCAAACGTTTATATGCAGTCACCAAAAAAATACCTGACCCGCAGGCAGGATCAATTAATTTGACATTCTCATTCGTGTCATTAAAATTTAATGGCAAACATTCATCTATTAAAAAGTTAACTAAAAACGCTGGGGTATAAACTGCGCCATTTTCGGGAGTATCCGTATCTTTTCTTTTTTTGTTTTTTTCTTTTGGTAAAAATTCTTCATATAAATTACTGATAAGTTCAACAGGAATGTGTTCAAAAGAGTATTCACGCCATCCAAAAAGATTTTCGCTTGAACCGGCATCAAAAAAGACCGCCAATTTCTGTTGATTTATTGATTGTATTTTTATATAATAATCTTCGTTTTTGTTTTCAGGATTGGTCATCCGGAAAATTCCACCGTTAAAATGAGCGGACAAAGCTTTTAGAAGGTCGGAAAGTTTATTGTTATATAAAATATCTGTCAAAGTGTCAAACCCTGTGTTTTTATGAAAGAACTCGTGAGCAAGATTTTGTTTAGATTCAGGATCTGTTCCATTTTCTTCCAGATATTTGATAAGAATACACATAATCAACAAGCGGTCTGCCAATTCGGATTGCTCGCCTATCAATTGCTTAAATCTATGCCGAACCTCTCTCAACCCTTTAACTAACCGTTCCGCAGCAACTGTAGTATTCAAAAAATGATTATGTGCAGTATCTGTTTCCCAAAATGCTCCATTACTGAATAATTGAGCGCGATATTTCTTCAAAACATCACTATGGGCAATTAAATCAATAACATCCAAGGGGTGTACTTCCATTTTATTGTCAACAATATCAACAGGTTTACGACTATCAAAAACTTTAATTTCAGTTTGATTGATAATCATATAGATTGGTATTTCGCATCCGCTCCAAACCTCGCGATGAATTTTTACATAATCTTCATCAGCTCGCTTATTTGATATTCCATCATAAATATATATCTGAGCCATTGGCGGACGCCCGTCATCAAAGAAACGAAAATATACAGCGTCCGCGTCAAATGATCGTGCCTTGTCCAAAGCAATGATGATATGGGGAGATATATTTGTATCTGAAATATAATCTTCCAATTTATCAACAAAGTAAATAGAGGAATTGTCCAAACTGTCAAATTGAAAATCAAGCGCACCCAAATTCCCGATATATTCTTTTACTTTAGTATCCATGACACAAATAATATTACCTTTTTTCTATCATTACTTTTTCCCTATTTCCTTTTCCACCATATCTTTAGCCTCGTTCAATAACCGTTTACTTTCCCCGCAAAGGTAAAAACTTTTTTCGATTAATTCGGATTTCTACATACGGAAATAAAACCTTGTATGATAAGCAGAAATTACGGAAGTGAAACTGCTCGAACTGCTCAAAACAATTGACAATCTGAAAAAAGGATTAGAACAGGAAATATTTACGCGAGGGAGGTAATCCTGTAGCATTTAAAGAAGTGATTCGGGAGATTGGTTTTTGGTATCATTCGAAATAGAATTTATCATCCTGCCATTTTTCAGGATTATGAATGATGTAATTGGAAATATTTTGGTATGATTGTTCATTTCGGATGATGTGTTCGTAATAGTTGCGTTGCCACGAAAATGCAAAGCCCAATCGATGCGCGTGTTTCGACACGGTAGATTTGTATGAACCAACAACGGACGATAATGTGTTTTTGCCCTGATTTTGAAACCGTGATTGCATTTGTTGTTCCGCGCGTTCCGCATGTTCCGCATGTTCCGCATGTTCCGTACGTAGGGGCAAGGCATGCCTTGCCCCTACACCGCCGCCGCCGTCACCGCCGCCACCGTCACCATTACCGCCGCCACCGTCACCGCCGCCGTCACCACCGTCACCATTACCGCCACCGATATTACCACCATCGCCATTACATCCCAACAAAATTATCCCATGTATATGATTGGGCATTACCGTAAATTCACCCAAATCGACGTTGTTCGCGTGATTTTTTATTTCGTACCACAATACATCGGCAATAATTCCCACCGGCGACAATCGTATTTTCCCGTCAATGATTTTTCCAAACACACATTCCTTGTTTTGCACACAAATTGTTACAAAATACAATCCCTCCTGCGAATAATCGTATCCTTTCAGACGGATGCTGCGGCGGTGATGGATTTTGGGGTTGTAGGGCATAATGGTTTAATTTTCTTCTTTATAATAGATTTTGTAGAATTTACCATTTTCGTCTGTGCCTTGTTGTATCAGGTC
>JAIROC010000017.1 GCA_031257735.1 Bacteroidales bacterium
AATATTCAATAATTATTTATCGAAAATTTATATTTTTTGAAAAATTGTTTCAATAATTCACCATTTATAAAGCAGATCTGTCTATTTTGGCGATTATAATATCATTAAATTTCTCAGGAATATTAATAGGCACAATCCATTTTGGATATTTTGAATCCGTTATCATTTGAGCAAAGCTCTTATTATCTTTTGTTTCCGAACGATGTTTTCTAACGAAAATATAATCACTATTAGTTATTTTCAGTATAGATCTTACAGCCTTTTCATTATATTTATCTTCCATAACTTTGTACGTTGCAATTATCCCTTGATATTGTCTGTGATACGGGGCACCAACAACGCTATGTTTTGTATGATATAATATAAGCGGTCCATCATTCGAATGCGCCATTATTACTACCGGCTTGGAACTCAAACTATCAATTAATTCGAAAAGCTCTTTTTGGCTGTAAGATGAATGTTCATTGGATTTTTTCTCATTCTCTCCTAAAGCTACCACATAAAAAAAGAATATTGAGAGAATTATGCTGAGGCTTATCTTTATTAATCTTGATAAGGTCCTTGTAATCCAGCTATTCATTGAAAAATCGACGATTATTGGTAATCCACACATTATGGAATAAGGAATTATTCTGTAATGTATGCCTGCCAGCGCTGTATAACAAACAGCATTGGATATAAAAATATACCAACTCAAATCAGCGATAGCGAATTTTTTTCTGGATAATCTAATTGCTTTATCTACGGCCGAAACGATAATAACGATCGAGTACAAAGAGAATGGAAGAGCATTTTCTTGTGCGAATGGTGATTTCATTTCTGAAATTCTATTAAGCCAGATTTTTTTAACATAATCGTCTATATCGGCTGTCATTCCTTGGAAAAAACCAGGATACGCAGTACCAAAAACTACCGCTATTACTATAAACCATAAAGCTGATATTATAATTCTATCTTTCGAATATGCCCTGCTATGAACCATATTGATGCCAAAAAAAAGAGTGCTACAGAAATATAACATTAAATGCACTACGGATATCTTGTCATACTCAACCGATGGAATTAATGGTATAAGCAACATCATTAGCGCAACAACGAAAGCGTGCCAGTAGTTCAAAATCCAGTCTCTGAAATGCTCTACATTAAAAGTCGAATAAGGAATTATCGCGAGTAAAAGACAAATTGCCGCATGAAGTCCAGAACTCGATGGAATAAAAACTATTGAACATATACCTATGGTCGTTAAAATATTTTTGAAATACAATAACTTCAGTTTATTGCTATCAAAAAAAGAAAATAGATAAAGAACTCCATCTGTAACTAAAAGCAAAACGATAGTTTCAGGAGAAATCCAAACGCATAAAGTCGCTGTTATTGCAGCTTTTACAAAACTCTTTGTATTATTAAATTTTAGCTCTATTATCTCCATAATATTGTATAGATATATAACTAAGAAAAGCATGATAAAAGCGTGATGATCAGGCCTTCCGAAGGTTCCAAAAGGAATTATTAAAGGGTGAGCGGCAAATATAGCAGTAGCCAAAAAAGCCTCATCTTTTTGCATCATTTTCCGGAAAATACTGAATAGTATTGCTATTGTTACGCTTTTAACAACTGGACTTATAAAAAAACCAACGTATTCTATTGATTGATTAATAGAATCAAGAAAGGCATTCAAAATGCAAACTGGAATGACTATAAAAAAATCATAAAATCTGGACCAATGTAAATCACATCCAAATGGAACGTTGCTTCTTGCAAGAACAGTATTAGACCAATCCCAATGATCAAAGAAATCTTTTGTACGAACCAATCTCATGTAATCGTCGGAATCTAAAAAAGTCATGCGAAATCCGCGTAGTTGTATATAACATCCAATATTTACGATTATTCCCGTAATTGTCAGTATGATAAGATCCATATGTTTTTTGATTAAGCGACTGTACAATTGAGATCTCCTTAAAAATACCATAAAATTATACATAAATTGTTTCATTTTCGTTAATGATAATAGTCGATTATTGGGTATTTTATTTACAATAGTTATCAGCCAGCATTTTCTCTAATAGCTGCTCTCGATTGTTTATGAACATTTTTATAGTTCGATAACTTTCGGTCTCTTCATATTTTACTTTATGAATTCTTCCGCCATCTAATATATTTCTTATAAAATGACTCATTTGAACATATTATGATGAAGTAGTAATATATCAATAAAAAAAATATGCACGAAAGAAAAAGTAGAGAGCAGATAATTTATATTGTATTCTCCCTGATTTTTATTATCATTTGATTGAATTGATGAGTGTATAGTGTTTTCTGTTCAAACTAATCAAGAAAAACTCTTGGTAAATATCACTACTCCGTTTGGTTCTTCGGACATAATTGTAAAATCTTTCGAATGGAAAGAAACCATATCTAATTTGTTTGAAGGGAACGTTATTTTTAGTGCTAAAAATAATGCACTAGATGCAGAAAAAGCTCTAAAGGCAAATGTAAATGTCGTATTGAAATCTGAAACTCAAGAACGTTATTATGATGGAATTATCACTGAATTTTCCCAGGGAGCCACCCAAAATAAAAACGATATATATTTGACGGAATACTCTATTACGATAAAACCAAAACTTTGGCTTTTAACTCTTGACAAAAACTACCTGATTTTTCAGAAAAAATCAGCAGTCGATATAATAAAAAAAGTTCTAAAAGACCAAGGAGTTAACGATATAGATGATAAAACAAAATCGTGTGGGAAAAAAGTAAGAGAATATTGCGTGCAATACGGAGAGAGTAGTTTTAATTTCATTTCTCGTCTTATGGAAGACGAAGGAATATTTTATTTTTTCAAGCATGAGAAAAACAAACATACTCTTGTGTTAGCAGATAGTTCAAGCGCTCATTCAAAGGTTTCTGGAACGTCTAAGATCGGTTTTATACAGAGTACCAATGATGTATTTCCCTTGGGGAAAGTATTCAATACTAGTATGACAGCTTCTGCGAATACTGGAGGATATTCTCTTGCAGATTACAATTATACACTATCTCAAACGAAATTATTCAATAAATTGGACACCAAATGGAAAGGACCGATGTTCTACGAATATCCAGGTGGTTTTGGAAAAGCGAAAGAAGGTGAAGACCTTTCTAAAATGCGCGTTCAATTATTCGAATTTAATCACAGCATTTTTGTTGCTTCCTCAACAGCAGCGAATTTAGTTCCCGGATTTTCATTTGAAGTTACGGATCATCACGTTAGCAAGTTTAATAAAGAATATATAGTCCTTGAAGTAGAACATTATTTTGAATTTTCTAAATCTTCCGGTTTTATTTATAGAAATAAGTTTCGTGCTTTTCCTAAAGGAACAGAATGTCGTCCGCTAAGAAACACGCCTAAACCTCGTATTTATGGAACTCAAACAGCAATAGTCACTGGTCCTTCAGGAGAAGAAATATTTAGAAACGAACATTGCTGCGTAAAGGTTCATTTTCACTGGGATCAAATAGGGAAAAAAGCGGATACAGATAATAGTTCATGTTGGATTCGAGTAGCGCAAGTATTAGCAGGTAGTGGTTGGGGAGGAGTGTTTGTCCCTAGAGTTGGCCAAGAAGTTGTCATGGCCTTTGTTAATGGAGATCCTGATCTGCCAATTGTTGTGGGATGTTTATACAATGATAAATATATGCCACCTTATTCTGATAAAGAAGCGATGATTTCTGCTTTAAAAACAGTTAGCTATAAAAACGATAAAGGATTTAACGAGATTAGGTTTAATGATGAAAAAGACAAAGAAGAAATATACGTTCACGCTCAAAAAGATGTTCATGTTGAAATCATCGACTCAAGTACATTAGATCTAACCAAGGGATCCAGGACTATTACTTTACAGTCAAAAGACGGGCCAGCCAATCATTCCTTATCGATTAAAGAAGGTAATAGTTCTGTTATGCTTGAGAAAGGTAAGAGCGAAGTTACTTTAAAAGAAGGAAATAGCACCGTTACACTTGGAAAAGGCAATAGCGAGGTTACTTTAAAGGAGGGAAATAGCACTGTTACGCTTGATAAAGGCGATCGTACGGTAAAATTATCTAAAGGAAATCTCAAATATGACATCAAAGGTGATTATACGTTAACGGTGTCCGGGAATTTAACTATTAAAGTAGACGGAGACGTTAAAATAGAATCCGGAAAAAATGTAACTGAAAAATCAGGACAGAATTTTAAAATGGAAGCGGGTACGGCACTCTCTCTTAAAGGAGGTACGGATCTAAAAGGCGAAGCGGGAACCGCTCTCTCTTTGAAATCAGGAACAGATTTTAAAGGAGAATCAGGGACTGCTATGACTTTGAAAGCTGGAATGAATTTACAAGCGTCCGCTAATATGAACATGGATCTTAAAGCTAATATGAATATTGCGGCAAAAGCGAATATGATGGTTGAACTAAATGGCCAAGTATCTACGAAAGTCGCAGGCACCATGGTTGAAGTAAATGGAACTGGTATGACAAAAGTTGGAGCGCCGATGATTACAATAGGTGGAGGTATGTTACAGCTTGGATGATATAATTATAGAGGAAATTAGAGACGAAAAAGGTAATCTTTTGAAGACTATTTCCATGAAAAATAGCGTTCCGCATGGGGAAACACAAATTTTTGATGAAAACGGTCAGCTTTCTT
This sequence comes from Bacteroidales bacterium, assembly GCA_031257735.1. Classification (GTDB taxonomy): domain Bacteria; phylum Bacteroidota; class Bacteroidia; order Bacteroidales; family WCHB1-69; genus JAIROC01. Next base: position 4,676 of record JAIROC010000017.1, read on the forward strand.
GTAAAGTAACCTATGAAAATGGAGAATTGTCCGGTCCTGCAGAGTTCTTTTTATCCGGAAATCCATTGATGATTACTGCCTTTAAAAACGGAAAGTTAGACGGCAAAGTTACACTATTTTCCAATGGAATTAAAAATGGAGAAGCTAATTTTAAAGATGGGGTTTTCGACGGTGTTTTCACATCGTTCGATAACTCAGGAAATGTTGTAAGAATAGCTACGTATATTATGGGAAAACAAGAGGGTGAATGCCAATCATTTTATCCTGATGGGACTTTATTGGAATCTTCTATGTATAAAAATAATCTCCTTGATGGAGAGGTAATTAAGTATTATCCAAACGGAAGCGTCATGGAAACCTCAACGTTTCAAGAAGGAAAGCCTGTCGGTGTGATCGACTCATATGATGAAGACGGCGATTTGAAATCCAGCAAGGAGGTATAATGGGTATAGCAGTTTGCAATGGAGCGCTTAGTATGTGTTCTTTCGGAGTTGCTCCAAGTCCTCTGACTTTTTTACCAACCTCAATGGTGATGGGATCTGCTGGACCAATGGGAACATGTGCGGATTGCGTTCCTTTTTTAAATGTAAAACCATTTGGAGTTTGCATGAGTCTTGCTAATCCGATTACCGCTGCGCAAACAGCTGCTGCGCTTGGAGTTTTAACGCCTGGCGCGTGTATTCCTGTTCCTGCTGGCATGTGGATACCGATGAAACCCGTCGTTATGGCCAAACCAGGGCCCATTTTAACCAGCGATTCAATGCTTATGTGCGCATACGGCGGAATGATTAAAATTACCCTACCAGGGCAATTCACAGTTATGGTATAAAGTCAAAACATTCAAATTTCTGAGCTTCGTTTACCGAAAGTTCAGGAAAAAAGCTCCACACGAGATTCAGCGTCATCGCCGGGATCCATAGAAACTCTAATAAGTTAAAGCTAACCCTAAAAAGAAATGTTAAGTTAAATCAATACTAATTACAGATTAAAATTTAGGCGTCCTTGACGACAGTTTCTGAATAAGTTAACTTTTTATCACTTTAAAATTGGAATCAGCCATGAAGAAAACAAGATTTTGCATGCTATGTTTTGCACTTTTATGCGACTTTGTAGTATGCATGCGCCATCCTTTTCTGTCCTCCATACCTGATCAAAAGCGGGCCCTTGCTGAAAATTCAGCCCTTGATGAAAAATTTGAGGCACCTGCAAAGGAATTAAATATCAAAATATTGTGCAATTTATTTCCCGAAGGAATCGAAAATTCAAAAAAGTATTCATTTCCTGAGAAAATTAATGAGGCCGTTCAGCTATTGTCTTTAAATGCAGAAACTCCATATCTTTTATTTTTATCTCTG
>JAIROC010000051.1 GCA_031257735.1 Bacteroidales bacterium
CATTATGAAAGCGTAATTATTCAACATGTCGATACTGCCTGTTTTCAAAATGTATCAACTCATAGTGACGAATATACGAAACATTTGATAGTTTTCGGACAGACACTATATAGACAGACACTAATTAGCGTCTGTCTGAGAACACATAAATTCATTTCTTCCGTGTGCAATCGTAAACATATATGATGAAAGAAATAAGGCAAAAATAAAATAAGTTATTTTCTTGTCGGGAACTCAACGAAAATTATTGTACATTTGCAAAAAAAGAATATGACGTATCAAATTCATGAAACCGCAATAATAGATAAAGAATGTATCATTGGCGAAGGGACAATAATCTGGCATTTTTCTCATATTATGTCAAACTGCGTGATTGGGAAAAACTGTAATCTGGGTCAAAATGTAGTTATTTCTCCCGGAGTAGTTCTTGGAAATAATGTGAAAGTACAAAATAATGTTTCTGTTTATACAGGTGTTATATGCGAAGATGATGTTTTTTTAGGTCCTTCTGTGGTGTTTACTAACGTTATTAATCCCCGTAGCGCTGTCAGTCGCAGGGATGAATATAAAAAGACGCATGTCAAAAAAGGCGCAACCATAGGCGCTAACGCAACGATTATCTGTGGTAACGAAATAGGGAAATATGCTTTTGTCGGTGCGGGGGCAGTTGTAACCAAGTCCATCCCCGATTATGCGCTTGTAGTCGGCAATCCTGCGCGTCAAATCGGCTGGATGAGCGAGTATGGCTGCCGTTTGTATTTTGATATGGAAGGGAAGGCTGTTTGTCAGGAAAGTAAGGAAGAATATAAATTGGAAAAAAATATCGTAAGTAAGTTATAAATGAATAAATGTATGAAAAATTTTGCATTATTGGGTTTAGGGGGCTACATTGCGCCACGTCATCTCAAGGCGATTAAGGAAACAGACAATCATTTATCGGTTGCCTTAGATAAATATGACAATGTGGGAATTATAGACAGTTATTTTCCTGATGCCGATTTTTTCACGGAACCAGAGCGATTTGAACGTCATATTTATAAGGTTCAACATGACCGACATAAATCACCCATAGACTTTTTCAGTATTTGTACGCCTAATTATCTGCATGATGCCCATATTCGTATGGCTTTGCGGAACAATGCCCATGCTATTTGTGAAAAACCTTTGGTATTAAATCCATGGAATGTGGAGCTTTTGGCGAATTTAGAAAAAGAAACAGATAAAAAAATATATACCATTTTACAGTTGCGACATCATCCCGCCGTTGTCAAACTGAAAAATGAAATAGAAACGGCAAGTCATTCCAATAACCTCTATGATATTACCTTAACTTATATCACAGGCAGAGGGAAATGGTATTATTATTCGTGGAAAGGGAATGAGGAGAAGTCGGGGGGATTGGTTACCAATATTGGTATTCATTTTTTTGATATGCTTTGTTATCTCTTTGGCGGACTGAAGATGAATAGAGTACATGAGCGTAATCCGAGCTGGTGTTGTGGATTTATGGAATTTGAACGGGCACGTGTACGCTGGTTTTTGAGTGTGGATGCAAATCATTTGCCCGATAAAATAAAGCAAACAGGACAAATGTCCTATCGTTCTATTCTCATTGACGACGAAGAATTGGATTTTACGAGTGGATTTATAGATTTGCATACAGTAAGTTATCAGCATATTTTGTCAGGAAAAGGATTTGGAATAGACTGTGCCAAACCAAGCATAGAGATTGTCCATGCAATTCGTCATGCGGAATGTTCATCGGGACTTGTCTCGGAAGATAAACATCCTTTTGCTACAGAAGCAAAAAAGAAAAGAATATAACAGTGATTTAAAGATAAAAATACAAAACGATTTATGGGAAAAACATTTGTAGAAAAGATATTTAATGCTACTTGTGGGAGTATTGTTTTTGCGCAACCGAATATTGTTCTTACGCACGATAATACAGCAAGTATAGCCGATACGTTTGTAAAAATGGGAGGAGAAAAAATAAAACATCCTGACAGATTATTAATTGTTTTGGATCACAATGCTCCACCTACGACGGCAAGTCTGGCAAACGATTATCAAAAGATACGCACAATCGTTCATCAACAGGGCATAACAAAGTTTCACGACGCAGGAGAGGGGATTTGTCATCAGATCATGTCTGACTATGCGCGTCCTGGGATGATTATTGTAGGCAGTGACAGTCATACCTGTACGGCGGGAGCGTTCAATGCTTTCGCTGCGGGAATTGACCGTACGGAAGCCGCAGGATTATGGAAAGAGGGCGAGACATGGTTTCGAGTTCCCGAAAGTATGAAAATTACCCTGACGGGACAATTACCGCAGGGGGTTTATGCAAAGGATTTGGCTCTATGGATTATTGGCAAGATAGGTTCTGACGGAGCAGATTATATGTCAATAGAATATCACGGGGAAGGGGTGAAAACAATGTCTGTTTCCGACCGTATGACTTTAGCAAATTTAGCTTCGGAAATGGGCGCCAAAAACACAGTCTTTCCTTATGACGATATATTGAAACAGTTCATCGGGAATGATTTTATTCCTGTTTGGGCGGATGAGGATGCGCGCTATGCCAAAGAAATAACGATTGATTTAGCTTCTCTGTTTCCTGTAGTATCGGCGCCACATCACGTAGACAATGTTTTGGCGGTATCGCAGGTGAAGGGAACAAAAGTTCAACAGGCAATTATCGGCACTTGTACAAACGGACGAATAGAAGACTTACGCTTGGCGGCAACTGTCCTGAAAGATAAGCATGTTCCCACCGATTTTCAGTTATTAATCATACCTGCATCCCGAAAGATTTACAGACAGGCAATTGAAGAAGGATTGATAGAAATATTTATTCAATCGGGTGCGAATGTGTTATCGCCCTCATGCGGACCCTGTTTGGGAACAGGACAGGGTATTCCTGCAGATAACATTACCGTCATTTCAACAGCAAACAGAAACTTTAAGGGACGAATGGGAAACAAGGAAGCCTTTATTTATCTTGCTTCTCCCGCGACGGTTGCCTGTTCAGCGTTGAAGGGAGAGATTACTGATCCGAGAAATGTTCATCTTTCGGAAGTGTTTCCTTATCAAAAGGAACAAAGTCTTATTGTAGATGTAAAAGAAGATGACAATCGACTGCATCATAAAGTTTGGAATTACGCTGATATAGACAATATGAATACCGACCAAATGTTTGCGGGAAACCTGACCTATACAGTAAAAAGTTCCGAACCTGAGAAGATCTTACCTCATTTGTTTGCTGGGATAGATAAGAATTTCGCGTTACGGTTAAGCGCGGGAGATATAATTTTGTCGGGGTATAATTTTGGATGTGGGAGTTCGCGAGAACATCCCGCTGCAGGCTTGGCGTATGCCGGCGTAAAGGCTGTAATATCTAAGTCGGTAAACAGAATTTTTTATCGTTCGGCGATTAATCAGGGATTACCTGTTATTGTTTTGCCCGAAGCAGTCGATTTTTTTAAATCCGGCGATACAATATCCTTCCATTTTGAAGAAGGAAAACTTATCATAGGAGAAAAGATATTTTATTTCAATAAACTCCCTCCTAAATTAATGGCTGTCTTCAAAGCACGAGTTAGGAGTTATGGGTTATGAGTTATGAGTTATGAGTTATGAGTTATGCTGACGCACGAAACCGCCTAATCAGCGCCGTCATTGCGGGGAGCGCTTTCGAAACAACCCTATTTATACTTTATAGACAGACACTAATTAGCTACGCTGCTCTTACGGGTCATAACTCATAACTCATAACCCATAACCCTGTCTATTCGTCCACCATTTTACAATTTTCCACCATAAAGTGTAGACGATTAAAGATATTTGCGTCGGAAGTACCTCCATCGAAATCTAAGGATAAGAGATTCATTTTGGG
>JAIROC010000063.1 GCA_031257735.1 Bacteroidales bacterium
GGCGAATTTTGCGATAATATCTTTGTCGGTGTTCAAACCAGCGCCGACAAAGTTTTTATTCTGGGATACGAAGATGAAAATGCGACCCATTATACCGCAAAATCAATCTCCCTTGGCAAGACCATACAGATTGAAAAAGCATGGGTTCGTCATATCATATCAGGCACGGATGTAAAAAAATATCTGCATCCTGAAAAACGACAGTTAGTGATATTCCCCTATGATATTGTTGATGGAAAGCCTGTCTTGGTTGACAAGAAAATTCTTGAGGCAAAAGCATTCAAAACATGGGAATACCTGCTGAAAAACAAAAAGATTCTGGAGAACCGGGAAAAAGGGCGAATGAAAGGCGCTGGCTGGTACGGCTATGTTTATTTAAAAAACATGGCGCTACAAGATAAACCGAAAATCTGTGTTCCCCGTCTGGTACAGGAAATTCAGACCGTTTACGATGAAACCGGAGCATGGTGTCTTGATAATGTTGATGTAGGCGGGGTTATTCTCAAAAATGAATACGAAAATTTGAATTACTATATTGTGGGACTTTTGAACTCAAAATTACTGTCAAAATATCTCTCAAAAATATCTACTCCCTTCCGGGGCGGTTTCTGGTCTTGTAATCGGCAGTATTTAGAACAGCTACCTATTGTCATGCCAACAGAAAAGAACCAAGCCGGTGTTGATAAAATAGAGAACATGGTAAAACAGATTATTACCCTGAAAAATAAAAAAGATGACAAGAGTTTTAAGGATGCGGTTTTTCTGGAAGGGGAATTGGAGAAAATTGTAATTGGATTATATGGCGCCGATTAAAAAGCCGGAGGATAAAATGAATACAAAGATTAGAATAGGCGGCAGTATCATTAGTGAACTCTCTGAGAAGATACCGACAAACATAATAGCTATAAACGAATTGATCAAAAATTCTTACGATGCAGGCGCTTCATTTGTTACTATCGAATTGAATACAAAAAAGAAAATGCTTTATATCAAAGATGATGGTTCTGGTATGAATCGGAATGAAATAGATATGCTTTTTCATCTATCAAATAGTAATAAAGTACATGGCAAAAAAAATGAATATGGAAGGATTACACAAGGATCTAAAGGTTTAGGGTTCTTGTCGGTATTCAAATTTGGAAAATTTGTTGAGTGGAAGACGAATAGAAACAAGGGATATGCTTTTTCCGTTGATTATGATAAAATGATAAGCTCAGACGATATATCAAAATTTGAAATTGAATTAATTGAAGATGACAACATACCCAATGGAACTGAAATCAGCATAAAACTTGACAAATATAATGTCAAATCATTAAATGAGTATTTTTCTCTGGAGAAAAACTATAAGAAAATAATAAATTCATTTGACGATGATAATTTTGTCATAAATTTAACAATAAATGAAAAAACTTATTCAAGCAAGGACAAAATTCCATTATTAGACAATGAAAAGGATCAGCAGTTATATTATATCACCTATAACAATAAAGCACAAAAAATTATTTTTAAGTACAATGGGTTTGTTGTATATAGTGAGAAATTTTCATTTCCATTTACTCAATTTGGCCTGGATTTGGAAATAATAGTGTTCCACTTAAAGCCCCATACAAAAGATAAAATTGACAAGCTCTTTTTTAATCCTATAGATGATTTGACCCCGCTTATCTATTTTAATACTAATCTTTTCAATAATTATACTATTTTCGATCCTAATATTATGCGTAATGTACGAACTACTCAAGTCCTGAATCAGATGATAGGATTTATTAGAATTATTAGCAAGAATCCGTCTATTGATTTTAACTCGGACCGTTCCCAGTTTTTACAGAACGAGTTAACCGATGCGATAAAAAAATTCCTGTACGATATTAACAGAAAAATCCAGGAAATCGGATCGGAAAAAAAGAACTATCTCATGAATTTCGATTTTGTTAAAACAAGCGAAATACCATCTGGCTATATAGATTCGGATGATCCCGAAGGATATAGAGAATTAATAAAGGATAATTTTGCTTTTAAGGATAAGGTGACTATTGATGTCCAGCCAGACAAAGTGGCGTTTTCTTTATTTGGAAAAACAACCACGGTGTCTATAGCGGCCAATGGATTATCTTCAACCGCAGAAAACGAAGATTCGAACAAAAATCCGATGCCCGCAAAAATCAACCTTAATTGTGAAAATGAATTGCAGATACCTATACCATCTAGCCAGATAGATTTAAAAGACTATATCGCGTCTGTTTACAATAGCGATGGGGTATTAGTCAGTAAAAATAAGCTTGCGATTAAAGTAAATGGCAATGACAACGCCACGGGTATTTTGTCAAGCATTGCTGACCCTTGCAGGAAAGTAATAGAATATAGTTATTCCGATCCCAAGACAGGTGTCGTTATAGAGAGTATAAAACTTGATTTTGTTGAACCCATAGCGCATATAACAACGAAAAAGTCGAGTTCAGATATTTTTACAATTCCTGCAAAAAAGGATTATATGATAAATTTTAGCCAATATTTAGACAAGCTCATTGAACAGATTAATAGTTTAAGAATTGATAAAAACAAAGAAATAATAGCTTGTTCTTTAAGAGTCTTATTTGAATTATGCATTGATGGTATAAGTAAATGTGGAAAGTATCCAACAATATTTGATGGTATAAATGAATTGGATGGTAAAGTAGTAGAGGTCATTAATTATCTAAATAATCATCAAAAAAATGGCCAAAAATATGTTTCTGAAATATCCAATAGTTCAAAAATAGAATTCAAAAGCCTTAAGAATATCTTATTTGCAGATGAATTTCTAAAAATTATTAAGAAATCTCATCTTGGCTCGCATAAATCAACCATGTATATTACAGAAACCGAAGTAGCTGATATTTCACGCTATGCATCATTTTTCATAATTATTACAAATGAAATGATCAATAATCCTAATATCACATGATTAACAAAAAGGTAAAATATGTTGGATGATATTGATTTTAAGGATTATAAGAAAAAGGATGATATTCACGGTACGGTTTTATATCCAGCGGTAATGGTAGCCCCGGTACAGAAAAAAATATTAAAAGATATTATCTCAAAAAATAAAATAGTATCAATATTTGACCCTTTTCATGGTTCTGGAACAGCCCTGTATGAAGCCTTTGAAATATCCCCTGAAATCCATCTTGTCGGATGTGATATAAATCCTTTGGCAAATTTAATAACCCGTGTAAAACTGCAAGGTGTTAGCCAGTTTATATTCCGGGATATTAAGAAAATTGAGGATTATATTAAAAAACCTGATGGTATTTATGAATATAGCTTCCCAAATATAAAAAAATGGTTTAGACCAGATATTACTGACTCGTTGGCATTATTGCGAACGGCAATAATGGATATAACCAGCGATAGGAATAGGTTGTATTTTTGGTATATTTTATTAGATGTAATTAGATTTAATAGTAATACAAGAAGTTCAACTTACAAATTACACATTAAAGAAAACGATAAAATAGAGAGCATGCAAAACACAGTCATTGATATGTTTCTTTCTGCCGCAAAAATGAATGTTAATAAATTTAAACACAAATCAGATAATTTTATCTTATATAAAAATGACATATTCGATATAATAAAACATTTTAGAAAAAATACATTTGACATCTCTATTACCTCTCCTCCTTATGGTGAAAATGCGACGACCGTTCCTTATGGTCAATTTTCAATGCTTTCTTTATATACAATACCCGAATATGATTTAGAATTAGAAGGATGGGAATTGGATAATTATTCAATAATTGACAATCGTAGCATGGGAGGTTCAGAGAAGTCTATTTCACTTACTGATTTTGAATTATCTTTAATCAAGGATTATTTGTCTCTTATTTCAATACGGAAACAAAAAAAAGTAATTAGATATTTTAAGGATTATTTCTATTTTCTTAGGGAACTGTGTAGAGTTACAAAAAAATATGTGGTTTTAACTTTGGGGAATAGAACTGTTGATAGAATTGAAATTAATCTTGTAGAAATTACAAAAAAGTTTCTTGAAAAAAACGGTTATAAGAATATTAGCTCTGTAATGCGAAATATTCCAAGAAAAAGAACACCCAGGGTTACGTCCAATGTTTATCAAAAACCTGTCAATTCTATGAATTATGAATATGTTTTGATTTACGAAAAAAATAACGTTACTCCTGATCGGGAGTTTTCATAGGTGGAATCGCCATGACCCTTAATCGCCTCCAGCGAAACTTTATCGCCGAAATCAAAGAAAAAATCCGCCTTGCCCAATACGAGGCACTTAAGGCGGTTAATACCAATCTCATTAGGCTCTATTGGGACATAGGCCGGGATATATCCGAAAGACAGGGCGAAAGCTGGGGACAATCAATTGTACCGGTGCTTTCCGTAGAGTTGCAGAAAGAATTCCCCGGAATAAGCGGTTTTTCCGTGTCAAACTTGTGGTCAATGGCCCAATTCTATACGGAGTATCACGATGTTGAATTTCTCCAGCCACTGGTTGGAGAAATAAGCTGGACCAAGCATATTGCCATCCTTAACAAATGCAAGGATAATCAGGAACGGCGGTTTTATATTTTGGCAACAAAGAAATTCGGCTGGTCAAAAAATGTACTCATCCATCAAATAGAGAACAAAACCTATGAAAAATACCTTTTGGGGCAGACGAATTTTGATGAAACCCTGCCGGATACTATCAAAAAACAGGCGGTTCTGGCAGTAAAGGATGAATACACCTTCGACTTTATCGACATGGCGGATGAACATTCCGAACGGCAGCTTGAATCGGCGCTGGTGAACAATATGCGTTCTTTTCTGCTTGAGATGGGACCGCAGTTTACTTTTATCGGCAACCAGTTCAAATTGACTATTGACGACAAGGAATATTTTATCGACCTTCTGCTCTATCACCGGGAATTGCGATGTTTGGTAGCCATTGAATTGAAAATCGGCGAATTTCAACCGGAATACAAAGGCAAAATGGAATTTTACCTCTCCCTCCTGAACGATAAAGTAAAACTCCCCCACGAAAATGACGCTATCGGTATTATCATCTGCAAGGAAAAGAACCGGACGATTGTCGAGTATTCCCTGAAAACAAGCTCAATGCCCATAGGCGTGTCGACCTATACTACCTCTGCAAAACTGCCCAAAGACTACAAACGCTTATTGCCGGACAGTAAAGCCATAAGCAGGAAAATAGACCGGTTTTTTGAGGAAATATAATACTGTTTGATACTGAGGTACAGAACATCATCAAAAATCAATATTTAGTACGGCCTTATCAATTCTCCTGTAAGCATAAGAAGCCATTGCGAATAAATCCAATGCGTCTTGTTGATCCATTGCCCACTCAATCCTTGGCGCATGGGCGGTAGGATTCCTGAATGTGCCGAATAAGCCTTTCAACAGGTTGGCAAACCCTCTTTGTTCTGATCGTTCGGTTTCCAATTTGTATTCATTTATTATGAGCAATGGGGACTTGCCACAAAAAGCGGATTCTACCAGATCTGAGCCATCAGTTGTTAAATTTGTTTTTGCCCGTATCATTGCCGCAATCCCTTTTACCGCTTCTAATACCGCATGAAAATTATCGTCTGCCAATAACTCCGCACGACAATAGGTAAGCAGCTCGCTATGAAAATTCCTGTCATGTATTATTTTACGCAATAAATCAGCTTTCTTTTCCGCTTCTGATAATGTTTTCGATTTGCTTGTTTTATGAAATTTTCCATCATCGCCATATTCAAGACCTTGAAATGATAGCAATATATTTAGTTCATTTGCTATATGCCTGAACCTTTCGGGATCTTGTGTAAATCTTGAAGGTTCTATTGCCTTTGCAATAAACGTTAATATAAAGTTGTCCCTACGGTATTTATTATGTGCCGAAACGAAAGCGGCAAACAATCTTTTCCGCTTTGTTAAACCAGGCTCTATATCCTCCAGTTTGCAGGAAATTAACCAGTGTCCGATTTCTGTTCCCGTAAGCCCAAAACCAGTATCGCCCAGTATTTTTGCGAATTGTTCTATTTGTCCTTCGGTAAAATATATTGGTTCCATATCCACACTCAATTAAAAAAGGGCCGTTGAACTTCTATATATAATCCAGCCTTGTACTGTGAATTATATCCTTTGCTATTCAATGTCAACAAGTTAAGCCTCCGGGGTCAACAATTTGATTTGTGATTATGGTGAAACTTTACCTTCCGGGGTATCTTTCTCGGTACATGCCGGTTTGGCCGTATCGGGATGAGGCGGC
>JAIROC010000066.1 GCA_031257735.1 Bacteroidales bacterium
GAGACAAACAACATTTTAAACACTTAACCGTTTAATAGTACAAACATAAAAAATATGGTGAATAGAGAAAAAGTTGTATTAGTTGGTTTGATACGTGCGGATCAAAATGCGGAAAAGACTCGTTGTAATGCCAATACGTAAAACATGGAAAATAGAGACAGAGAACAAGTCCGTTACACTTTTGGAGGCAACCATCCCAGTCAAACTACCCACCAAGCATTGTACACTAAACAATGTTAATACAAGCTAACTCTCACCTAACAACATGTATTTTATACACAGATAAATCCTTATTTTGTGCCACTTTTAAAACATACATCCCTTGTGGTAGAAAATCCACGCTGATAGTTGTATTTTCTTCGCTGCTATTAATACTCAATATTTCCTGACCTAACATATTGTACAGTCGCAAATTTGCATCTGCAATGTTTGTTACGGTAAATTGCGAATGGGCTGGGTTCGGGAAAATGATAATGTTGCCCTTATTGAGTTTTTGTATTCCATTATATGCCTCTATAACATTGAAAAAATAGAACAAATCTTCACAATTTTTCCCATCATTATACATCAAAACTGTTCCGTCTTCTGCCAATAATTTAAAATAACCCTCACCGTATCCTCTGTTTATGTTACTGCGAATAAGAAATGTATAACAACCAATCTTTTCAGGATAAATATCATAACGATACTCTATAGTTCCTGGTCTGGGTAGATTTGGCCACGGATCATAAAGATTGGTGAATAATCGGTTATCATCGGCGTCATAAATAGAGAAATAAACCATTGACGCCCATTGATCAGGAGCTATGACCAAAGTCATGAAACCACGTGTATTTTCTACCAAATGATGAGTAAGCATACTTTCACACATTATTAAAGTATCGCTTTCATTTATTTTTGTTATTTTCACAGAAATCAAAGACTCAATCCCGCCCTCCAAAGGAATATTTGTAGTAATGGTATCTGTGGTAAATGGATAAATGGAGCGACTGTCCCAAAGCTGATTTTGGAAAATAGTTTGACTATCTTTTAAAATACTATATTCAATAGAATGAATTGTATCATTCCCTATGTTTTTAATTGTAAGATATACAGGGAAATTATCACCACAAACTTTATTATTATAAATATGTTCCTTAATGTTATATAATTCAACACGCAGATTTCTGTCAGGAATATTTACATGCGCTATTTCTGCCTTATTTCCTGATATAATATTAGTTTTAGATTCGGAAACAAAAACAATTACTTCCAAATCTTCCAAAAGAACTTTGGGACGAACAAACATCCCGTCAAAATCGCTCGAAAGCCCCGACTCTATTGTATCAGGAATTGCATATATATAGGTTTTTGTAAAAAATGACCCTTGTGTCGTTTGTGCAATTGTATCGCCCCACCTCTCACTTATAATATCACGCAATACACGCAAATGATTGTAATTCCCATTGGGTAACATATCTTCATAAAAAAGGCCTTCTTTCTTTTCTAAATTGTTTTGAAGAAGAGCAACCGTCAGATAATTTTCAGAGGTATTGCTGTTACCCGTATAATACACTTCCACAGTTATGCTTAATTGGCGCAATTCCCAATCAATATTTCCCTGTGCCGCCACATTCAAACAAGAAGGTTGCAAAAGAATATCGCTAGCACTGCTATTCCAATGACTTCTTTTTTCCATATTCCCTCTATTAATCATTCCCGGAATGATATCGATATCATTATTTGAATCAGGATTATAATCAGGATTAAAATAATCTATAAAAGCAAAACCATCTTTGCATGAGAAATCTTTATGCATCCCTAGAACATTACTTCCCTCTCGAATATTAATACCCCAAACACGACCTTTATTTGCAGACATTAAATTATTTATAACAGGATCTGTTAAATAAATACCTGCATTTTTGTAGGTAAACTGTTCGATAATAACATTCCTGTTGGACGCCGTTGTATCTACAAATGTTTGCGCAGAAACTATAAGTCCGCTTACTATAAAAACTGTAATAAATATTAAATTTTTCATATAAATATAAGTTTAAAAATTTTAGCCCCCCCTAAAAGGGGGACTAAAATTGATTGATAATTTACTCGTTCCAAAGTTCATTCCAAAGCGTCACAACTTCATCATAAGATATGTGGAAGATTCCACTAATTGTAACGACTTCTCCATCTTCTTCTTCGATATTCACTATAAAACTTTTGTCGTAATTAAAACCTGGAGTTATGGCAATATCATCAACATACAACTCAAAGTTGTTAATATCAGTATAATCCATATCATTTAATATACTATTCTTGGAATTATCAAGTTTACTAGAAGATATTTGTGTGATGACTTCCGTGACTTGAATAATCTCATTAGGTTTGTTGCAATAATACCATTCTGTTCTAACTTTCTTAAAAGTGACACAACCTCGATCAAAATCTGTAAAATGACTAATTATTGTTCTGCTACATACCATGTCCGTTGTTGTTGTTGTTGTTGTTAATGAACCTATGGGACAATTTATATAGCTGCTTACTGTTTGCCATTCTCCAAAATACCACTTCTGTTGTTTCCCAGACGTAATCTCCTTAGTCTGATTAGTAACAACTTCCTTTTTGCAAGCAACAAATATGCCTGCTCCTATAACTATAACTATCGCTAACGCGATAAAAAATTTCTTTTGCATAACTAATATTTTTTGTTACTCTGCTTTTTCTGAATTTTTATACAGAGCAACGATGAATAAATTTATTTAATTAATATTTTGTATTTCTATCAATAGCTTTTGTTTGCAGCTTTTTCGCTTTCATAACTTTATGTACATATAAATTGATGCAACCTTTTTTTGCGTTCCAAGCCGCTTTTAGAAATTTGACTGTCTACAAGCCTTAATCTGGTTTTTTGTTGATAATATACTGCGGGAAGCCCCGCTATACAGGAGAAAAAACTTTCCATTCGGGAAACTTTTCATTTATGCATACAGAGTATTTATATCTAATGCATAACGAAGTTTTGCAATCTGTGCTAAGTATCATTCCCTTTAATATTTGATACGAACTGAAAGTAGGTACCTGCAAGATAAGATAAGTGTATGGTTTCAAAAACCAATACAATAACTTGCAAGATTTCTCTATGGACAATTCCAAAGAAAAAATTGTTTTGCTGGCAAAAATGGAAGCAAAAACAGATAATCTCTTTGCTATATATTTTATGAATCTTATTTTGTAAGTTATAAATGACATAATACTACTATAAAATTTATTTTGGCAAAGGTATACATTTTTTTTATACACCCCACACTTTTATACATTTTTCTTTCATTTTTTCTTTTTCGCCTAATTATCAGGCTGGTAATCGCAAGCAATGAAATCTTTCTATAAGAAGAGGGGAGGCTATGAATAATAAAATGTTCAAAAATTATAATCTGTATAGCAGATTATAATCCCCTGTTCGGACGAGGTTCTACCTCGGTCAGATTATCCTCGCAGGTTCTACCTGCGCGAGAATAAAAAAAATAACAAATGTCAGAACAATTGAAAATAAAAGAACAAGTGGACAGGGTTATGAGTTATTTTAGTTTGCGTCAGCCTAACTCATAATTCATAACTCATAATTCATAACTCATAACCCATAACTCGAGACAAACAACATTTTAAACACTTAACCGTTTAATAGTACAAACATAAAAAATATGGTGAATAGAGAAAAAGTTGTATTAGTTGGTTTGATACGTGCGGATCAAAATGCGGAAAAGAC
>JAIROC010000100.1 GCA_031257735.1 Bacteroidales bacterium
ACAATTGGCAAACCCCCAATTTCCTATAATTGTAACACCTTGTTGTATATCCAAGGACTTGATGTCCGTTCGGTAAGAATACCAAGGAGCATCAGAAGAACTATAATCCTCCATAACGCCATTACCGCTAATAGTAAGCGTATAGTTACCTGAAGTTCCGGTAAGTGTCCATGTACAGTCTCCTGTTGTGCCTGAGGCTACTTGAGCCATTGTTTTATTTGCCATGCAAAGGCAAAATGCTGCTGCTAAAAATAAAGTTAGTTTTTTCATTTCGATTTATTTTAATTTTTAATTACTTCGTTATTTATCAAGTGTCGTCCTTGCAGGACTATGAATTATGAATTGTCAAACTAAAATAACTCATAACTCATAACTCATAACACATTTTGATTTTTCTATTTTACAAGTTTCAAAGTTTCGTTATTATTATCTATGTTCCAAGACTTAAAAGCATCCAAGATATTTTTACCAAAAAGGAATCCAACTTCTTCGTCAATGATTGCAAATTCAACATTATTCAGCGTAAAAGCGCCGACCTTTACATTGTTTAACAGAAATATTTGACAAAGAAGGATACGCCCATCTGCCAGTGTAAAATATTCGTCTCTCTGATAACTTTTTTTTGTAATAAATTGTAGTTTTGCTAATTCCTTTGCGTATGATTTGGAAATAAGAGACATTGAGGCGCCGCTATCCATTAAATAATATTTGGTAGTTCCGCTCAATTCTACTTTAATTTTATACATTCCACCATAGCTCAGCAAAGGGATACAGGCAACAGAAGGACCATTTATTTGAATGTTTGAGGTGGCGATTGATGTTGAAGTTCCAAATCCGCATTTTTCCTTCCATACGGATATAAGCAATGCTGCATACTCGTTATGAAGCGGAGAATTAGGATCATTTATTTCCTGATAATATTGCTCCAACTTAAACAACTTCATATCGTCATTTCCGTATTTTTTTACTATAAAATTGATAGTAACCTCAGTCATTGTTTTACAAATACAATCCGCTTGATCTTTATCTAAGTTATCTAAACTAACCATTAACTTGCATAAATTCATAATCACTCCTTTGGCTTCTTTTATTTCCTGTTGAGAAAATTGCGCATTTACATTCAGGGTTATCCCCGCTAAAATAAATATGACTATTAAAAATTTTTTCATGTTGTTTAGCAGACTTTATCCTCCTGCACCGGAGTTTTTATTATTGTTCAAAGTATTTTATTATTGAGTTACATTGTTATTTAATTTTATATGTTTGTTCGATTTCTTTGAATTTATCTAATATCGTCTCCTGTAATCAAAAAAACCATGACGAATATAATAGGTTACGTCATATCCACCTCCCTCTAGTGTTTCTTCGCCAGCATACTTATTAACATCAGGATCATTAACAAAAGCCACTATTCTATAATGACCATTAAGTAAGTGTATTCTCTTTGTTTGATTAGGAGAAAATATAAACCGTTTACTTTCAAATTTTCCTCCATAGAGCAGGGTTAATTTGTATTCTGTATCATTAGAAACATCTACATAACTATACCTATCGGCAGGAAAGGGTGTATTCAGGTTTACTTTTTCCATAGGCGGCAACGCTCCGTATCCTTTGGAAGAATAGACCTCTTCTATTTCCAAATCTATCAACAGTTTGTTGCATTTATTTCTATATTTTCCTTTAGGAAAGGAGTTCAAATATTCATTACAACGCACTATCGTCCTTTCAGTTTGAACAATCTCCCATATCATTTCATCTAATAGTTTGTTGCATTCTTTTTTATGTTTTCCTTCGGGATAATAAGTTAAATATTTTTCGTAATAATCTTCCGTTTTTTCAGTTTGAACAAGCTCCCATGCCCTTTCTTCGCCCAATTTGAATATTACTTCTATCAGTTCTTCCTTTCCTTTTTCCCTGTATGTTTCAATGATGTTTTTTCTTCTTTCTAAAGCAGTTGTTTCATAATAATCAACTTCATCCTCAAATTCCACTATATTTACGTCAAGTTCGATATGATATTTGTCTAATGTGTCCAGCATCGACAGAAAAGACTGCCATCCTTCCTCTGTTGATTTTAGCTTCGCATCTTCACAAGCAAGATTAATCCCCTCTTCCAATATACTTGAAGCCTGGGGCATGTTGGGATACTTCTGATAAAATTTAAGTAAATCATAAGCCTTGTATCTTACCAACATATACATACATTCAAACACTCTCTCTTTGTATTTGGATTCTGGATATTTTGACAGAAAGTTCTCATAGCTTTCCATATTATATGCCTTGTCAGCCGAATATAAAGCTCTTCGTTCTTTTGTTGCAAAGAAACATATCCCTAAAATAATCAGCGCAAAAATCACAATGTTTCTTCTTTTTTTCATCTTTCTAATTGTTAATTACTCATAGTATTCTATTTTTCGTTCGGTAACTGCTGTTGCAATGTCTGCCATACCTTCATAGGTTATTCTTTCAAGCCAATTTCCTTTTGCATCATATTTTTTATAAATACAATGCCCCTTTTGATTTTCATGATCTTCTCCGTAAAATTCAATTTCACTTATATCCTCGTAGCTGTTATAAAGCGCCTTTGTTTTTAATATTTCATAAGAATCGTAAACAAGGGTTTTAACAAGAGTTCCTTTATTATCATATTCGTAAAAACTTTGCGCGACTATGTTTCCATATTCATTATATTCATATTTTTCAAGCAGCTTGTATTTATTATCATAGATTTTTTTTTCGTACAGAAGATTAAGGATAGCAAGATATTTCATTTCCGTACATTTTCCATTATTATATTGATAAATAAATTTTGCAATCAAGCTGCTGTCCTTAGCATTATAGGAAAGACATGTAGTTAATCTTTCCATATCATCGTATTTATAAATATATTTATATGTCATAGTTCCGTCGATAATATGGTCAAATTCGGTTATTTTTCCTTTATTGTTATATTTATAAATATACGTATCGACAGTTCTATTAGCTCCTGTATTTTTATATTCTGTATCCTCATCCTCGTACAACCAGTCCAGATTGTCTGCGTCTTCTTCAGAAGGTATTTGGTTTATTTCGATTGTATATCCTTTAGTATTGTATTTTTTAGATACCCAGTTTATTTCTTCTCCTTTTTCTATATTCCCAAATTTATCCACTGCCACATAGTTCGTTTCTGTTATGCTTTTTACTTTCCCTTTCAGATTATCTACTTTGTAATCGGTATGGAATGGGTTTTGTCCAATTGCCGTAATATTTATCCATACGGCTAAAACTATAAATATTATTTTCTTTTTCATCTTACTATAAAAATTAATTGTCATTTAATTATTTTTTTATCTCGGTGTTCGCATAAATTTTTTTATTCGAGAGAGATATTAAAGTATCTTTCCTTCAGATATATTTTTCCGTTTCGCTTCAATATATACCCCTGTTCTATCCATCCTTTTTCAAGTTGAATGTAATCAGTAAGTTCTGCTTCTCTTATTCCTTTTTCTGACGGTCTAATTACTCTAATTAAGTACAGATGTTCAGCGTCAAACCAAGCCTGATAACTTGAAGTATCTCCTTTTTCTGCTCCCATAACATATACTTTTCGTCCGTTATATGTTGTTTCGTGAAATTTATTGATGTCATATTCAAGGTCGCCCAACCTCTTCATGATCTCCTCATAAGTCATGTTATAGATATCCATACTAAGAATAATTGCATCGTGGGTAGCTTTTTCTTCACTTATCAAAACATTGTTTTCATAGATTAATACGGAATCATTTCTACAGATGTATCTGTTAGAAGTATCTCCGGGTGTTCGATATATGATGAGATAGGACGGGAAGTAATATTCCTCGTCGTTTACTTCAGATTTAACCAAAGAGTCATTCTCATAAGTATCGGCTATTTGGCTAAGCTTGATGTGAGTAAACCATTTTCCGTAATAACGGGATGATATTTCTTTCATGAGGGATGTTGTTGAATCTATTTTATTTGTTTTATGCGTACACGATGTAACGCTTATCAAAAACAATCCCAAGAATAATAAACCTAATTTGGTTTTCAATGTCTCCATTACTATAACTTTAAAATTTTTCATGTTTATTTATTTATTTATTATTTAAATTAAGCATAAATCCTTGTCCATTACCCATCATATAAGTTGGCAATTGACCGTTCCATTTTTCTATCCATTGTAAATCAACTATTCTAGGGTTTTTGATAACTGCCTCTCCTTTTATTTGCAAGGCTTTTGCTTCTGCTTCTGCTTTTAGAATAGCAATATTTTTTTCAATAGCAGCTTGTATTTCTTCTTCTCTTTTTTGCTTTGTAACTTCTATTAGTCGCAGGGCTTCCTGTTCGGCAAGTTTCTTTTCATTGATTGATACTTCGTATTCCTTATTATAATATGTCTCTCTTAAATCGATTTGGTCAATAATTAATTTATAGGCAGCGGCTTCTTTTTGCATAAGCTCGAAGGCTATCGTTTTAATTTCATTCCTTTTATTGGAGTAGCATTCAATTGGAGTAAATTGATTGGCTGCCATTGCTATTGATGATTTTAACTTGGTACGTATTACATTTTCCTGCAGCCACTTGTATTTGGCTTTAATGGAATTGTCGTTGCCTTCGTTATCTCTCACATTCTGGAATATCCATGGGGCGGCGTTAGGGTCTATTCTCCATGAAACAGAGACGGAAAAACCGATTTTAATTCCATCTACTGTAGGAACCCAAATAGCATCGCCTTCATTTGCGGTTCGCTTATTATGTTCCGAGCAGGTATATACCCATAATGTTCGGTCCATAACATAAACTCGGTTCCAAAGCGCAATAATATGCCAGCCCGTAAAAAGCGGTTTCTGATCTATGCCCGAAGGACGTACTACAACTCCTACTTCTTGTGCATCAATTACACGTACACATGACACGATAAGCAAGAGCGGTAAAGAAAGAAGGAATATCAGCTTTGACAATTTTTCAACTTTCGCTTTTGCTGTTGCTGCCCATGTTATTGGCAATATTATAACTGCCAATACTAAGATGATGATGATAAATGCTTTCATATTCGTTAATGGTTTAAATGTTCTTTATTTTAGTTTGACTTTTATTAATTTGTCGGCAAAATTATTATATTATTTCGATCTATTCTACAAAAAGCTTCAGAAAATCACCTGAATTTACCTGAAAAA
>JAIROC010000163.1 GCA_031257735.1 Bacteroidales bacterium
ATGGGAAAATGTATGCGTTATTCTTACCAAAGTAGGATTCCATTTATCTATTACAAATCTTTTTATTTCACCATTTTCTGCAGAAAACAAAGACGTTCTATAATATTCTTGATTAATTAATGTATTTATTTGCCCCTGTAAACCTGAATAAAGTCCTATTGTCCAAGTATTTTTCTGAGCGGATACAAATAGTGTACCCCCTAGTAACACAATTATTACCATTCGTTTTTTCATATAAAATAATCTTTATATTTTTTAATTACAAGATTTGTCATGTAAAGAAAATCCTAATTCCCGTTCGGACGAGGGTCTACCTCGTCCGAACTATCCGAGCAGGCTCTGCCTGCATTTATTTTTAATACGTTTTTTAATGATTTTCAATTATTAAAGTTTCCCTGCGTTAATGACATATTGGCAGAATATATCCTACTCATTCTATCTTTCCATAAATAAAGAACAAGATAAAATCCTTATTCTCCTTCTTTTGTTTTTTTTATTTTCTATTCTTCCTCTTTATCTTTGTGGGAAGTAGTGTGTACACGTTTTTTCAGGTTACTAAGTGTATAATCTTTTATACGGGCTTTATCGGTGCCTTTGTAAAGGGATTGTCCTGCGATTAATATTTCTTTTATTGTTGTACACAAATCATCGAATACTGCTGCATTTTCTTCTACTGCTATTGCGCGTTGACTAATAATTTGATTTTGGAGGTTATTCAGATTATTAATTTTATCGCGTATACCTGACAAAGTAGTTTCTATTTCATTATTCATACCTTGTTCTGACAAAACGGCACGATTGACTTCTATATTATGAAGAACATCGCCCAATGTTTGTATAACACCTTCTACATTACTTCTATTCAGCGGATGACGTACGGCGCTTATGCCAAATCCAGAAACTTTTGTCGTCAATTTTTTGCCTGACATTTTTACATACCCTTCTATTTTATTCAGTATAGGACGCACTTCTGACATTGCATCTTTTAATTCGGATGTTGTTTTTGCCAATTCTTGCGTATATATTTTCCCTGACACAATTTCACTGACTGCCTTAATTTTATCTTCTAAAACAATTAAATAATTATTATCAAATTTGTTTGAATATGCTGAAAAATTTAACATATCACGTTCTAAACTAACCTTTAAAAAACTTGCTACTACAGATAGCGCTTCTATACTTAATGGTAACTTCATATTTATTTACTATTTTAAATTTATTACTGGAAAAAAACTATACTAATATTACCTACAAAAATCGTGCAAAACTTACCAAAATCATTACTTCTATGTTATTTTTTTTAATTATCTTGATAATTTGACACATCTATTTTGAAATTTACTATCTGTATATTAAGATTTTCCATTTGTATTTTGAGATTTGTTATTTATATATTTAGAATTGCAATCTATATGACAAAAGTTGCAATCTATATGACAAAAGTTGCAATCTATATGATGAAAGTTCCCATTTGTATGATGAAATCTACCATTTGTATGATGAAAGTTCCCATTTGTATGATGAAAGTTCCCATTTGTATGATGAAATCTACCATTTGTATGATGAAATCTACCATTTGTATGATGAAATCTACCATTTGTATGATGAAAGTTCCCATTTGTATGATGAAAGTTTCCATTTGTATGATGAAATCTACTATTTGTATGATGAAATCTACCATTTGTATGATGAAATCTACCATTTGTATGATGAAATCTACTATTTGTATGCTGAGATTTGCTACTTGTATGTTGAGATTGGATATTTATATTACAGGAATTACATATTTTGGTATTGTCCAAGTATTATTGAGAGAAATAGGAACAGTATGAATTTATAACTCATATAAAAACAATCATATAGAATGAACATTGTTATCTAAAATTGTTACATCGGAAAAAAAGATATGACACAATAACAGGAAAGACAATTCTTCATGTCTTTTTTGTTTGTTTTTGGCGTTGCAAGCAGGGAAAAATCGACAATCAGACAACGTATTTTTTTCATCTCAAGGAACAATAACAACGAAAAAGACAATCACGTAAAATATAATATACTGATTGACAATAAATAATGAGCCAAAAAGTTTTTTTTAGTTTTTAGTTGAAAGTGAGCGTATTTTTTTATACTTTTGCGCAAAATATAAAAGTGAATTTAATATGTATTGGACGTTAGAATTAGCATCAAAAATGGAAGACGCCCCATGGCCAGCAACAAAAGACGAATTAATTGATTTTGCAATCAGATCAGGCGCGCCTATGGAAATAGTAGAAAATTTACGAGAAATTGAGGAAGAAGATGAAGTTTACGACTCAATAGAAGATTTGTGGCCTGATTACCCTTCTAAAGAAGATTTCTTCTTTCATGAAGATGAATACTAAAAGGCACGAAGGCATGAAGGTACGAAAGAGAACGAAAGATATGAAAGCAACCAACAATATCATTACCCGTTCATTCATATCAATAGAAAAAGCGATTAAATTCGATGGACGTATTCATTGTTAGGGATTAGCTATGCTGCTCTCTGCTTTGCTTCGGTTGCCACATCGTTGCACTCCTTACAATGACGTAAAATATAACCAACGTATAATCAAATGTTTTTTCTCGTGAAATAAGTTATATTTTTTATAGAAAATGGGTTCTTTTTTTTCGCGACATATAGAAAAGTTGTGTGCCTTCCACAGAAAAAAACAAATGTAAGTCGCACTGTTTTTTCATTATTATTTGTTGCTGTATCTAAAAATTTATTACCTTTGCAACCAAATTCAAAATAATAAAAAATATGCACATAGCAAATCCTATATATGATGTAGTCTTCAAGTTCATGATGGAAGATGAAAAGGTAGCAAAGTTATTTCTATCGGCAATCATTAAAGAGAAAGTAGTAGAATTAGATTTTGCTGCTCAAGAACGAATAATTCGACATCCAAAATCCAAAAAGGGAGAGAAAAAAGCAAAAGAAGAAAATGAAGAAGACAGTGAAGAACAAAAAGAAGAGCTGTTTTTTACGGTATGTCGGTTTGACTTTTCTGCCAAAATAGAACTTGCGGATGGCAGTTTCAAA
Organism: Bacteroidales bacterium; assembly: GCA_031257735.1. Lineage (GTDB taxonomy): Bacteria > Bacteroidota > Bacteroidia > Bacteroidales > WCHB1-69 > JAIROC01. Next base: position 3,065 of record JAIROC010000163.1, read on the forward strand.
ACAATTGTCATAGAATTACAAAAGGCAAAATTGACTTCAGACATTATGCGATTTCGACGCTATTTGGGATTGCATTATCAAAATCCACAAAATACTTATAAAAGTGGGGATGAGGAAAAAGCAAGACAAATATATTGTATATTTATACTTGGTCATGATATATGTGTTAAAGGGGCTCCTGTATTAAAAGTTTATTATAGCGTAGAAGATACATATACGGAAGAAGTAGTAGAAGTAGAGGAATACACTGATTTTATCAAAAGTTTGCATCATTTGTCATGGATAATACAGGTAAAACAACTCAAACAACGTCGTCGGAATGTTCTTGAAAAATTGTTGAGCATTTTTGATCAAGATAATATAACAAAAGATCATCATATATTAAATGTAAATGAAGATGAATTTCCTGAAGAATATCGCTTCATTATTCGACGCTTACGAATGGCGTCAGAAAGCGAAGATGTACAGATACAGATGGAAATGGAAGATGATTTTATGAAGGAACTCCAAGACAAGGAAAGATTATTATCAGAAGCAAAAGAAAAAGCTGAATTAAGAGAGCAAGAAAACGAAGAACTAAAAAAAGAAGTAGAAGAAAAAGATAAATTTCTTCAAGAACAAGCTAAATTTCTTCAAGAACAAGCTAAAGAAATAGAAGAATTGAAAAAAGAATTGGCAGCAATGCGAAAACAAAATTAGCCCGTAATCTAATTCTCTATTCAGAGATATTACCATCCGATTATTTTGCTTTTGACGACCTGTTAGTTGATTTCTTTTCTTACAATGACCCGTTCGGAGTCATAACTCATAACTCATCATTCATCATTGGGATAGCAGGGCAACAGTATAAGCGGAGACACCTTCTTTTCGTCCAATGAATCCCAAACATTCTGAAGTTTTCGCTTTAATACTGATACACGTTTTTTCAAGATTTAATATATTAGCAAGCGATAATTGTATTTGTTCGATATAAGGTGATATTTTAGGTTGTTCGATTACGATGGTAGAATCTATATTTTCGATTTGCCATTGTTCTTTTTCGATAAGAGAGTAAACTTCTTTCAAGAGCAGTCTACTATCTATATTTTTATATTGTGGATTTGTATCGGGGAAATGGTATCCTATATCTCGTAAATTGGCGGCGCCCAGAAGCGCATCGCATACTGCATGAAGCAATACATCTCCATCTGAATGACCTTTACAGCCCAAAGGGTAGGGGATATGAACGCCGCCTATGATTAACTTTCTTTGAGAAACCAACTGATGGGTATCAAACCCAAATCCAACTCTAATCATAAGAGAAAATCATTTGGAATAAGGCAGAATTAATTCTTCTTAATATCAAAGTCGAAGGACAATGTAAACCGAAGTGTATTTTCAAGTGGGTGATTTCGTGTAGAGACGGGTAAAATATAAGCGGCGTCAATAGCAAAAACACTATACTTTATACCTACGCCAAAAGTCATATATTTCCTTGCTCCTTTGGTTACGGCTTCATTAAAATAACCTGCGCGAATGGATATTAATTCTCGATAGGTATATTCCAAACCAAAGTTAAGAATAAATTCATTCATTTCTTCTTTAAATCCATCGGGTGCATCCCCCCATGAAGTAAAAACAGCTTCTGCAACTCCAATTTTACTGGGATCTTTTTGATTTTCTATTACCTTTCCTACGCTGTCTGTTTCATACAGGGGTGGGGTTGGCACTAATAATTTATTGACGTCAAATGCCAATGTCAACTTATTATACTGATCAAAATACATGTCATAGGCTATTCCCAATCGAAAATTCGCAGGTAAAAAGTCGCGATCTATAGCCTCTGAATAAGAAACTTTATTTCCCAAGTTAGAGATGTTCAATCCCAGATTCAGATTATGGTTATACAGTTTACCACGACTGAATTTTTTCCTGTACAAAAGAGAAATATCTGCTGCTCCCGCTATTCCCGGCTTAATATGCGAATTATTTATTCCCCGAGGACTTAAATTAGAATAAACAAATCTTCCGGTAACTGACATAGATAAAACATCTTTGATTAACATACGGGAATAGGCGGCATCAATAGCAAATTCATGAGGTTTTGAGTGCATAATAACCTCTCCCTGATCGGTTGTCAATTCCATATCTCCCATAGAAAAAAATCGAAGAGAGAAAGAGATAGTATTCATTTTGGTTACATTATAATATGCCGATAGATAGAGATGATAGATATCGTGCACCTGCAAGCCTGCAAGCCAAGGACTGTATGAGATAGAGATACCTGCATCATTTGATGAAAAAAGATACTTTGAGGGATTCCAATGTTGAGCATTTCCATCTTCAAGCACAGCCACGCCGACTTCTCCCATACCTCCTAAGCGAGAATCTGGCGCTATTAATAAAAAAGGAACGGCTGTTGTGATAGCATTTCTCTTTCCCAAGTCTCCTGACCTGTCAATACGTGTTGTTTGTGCCTGTATTTGATAACTTCCTATAGATACAAATAATATAAGGCTCAAGAATGAACAAATTGTTTTATGCATAATAAAGGTTTGATTTTTCAGTATACCAACGTCTGATATATATTATTATTATAAGATTACTATTTTCTCTATCTTCTCTGTAGATTTTCCGTCGGGGGTCATCACTTGAAGTTTGTAGATATATATTCCTCTGGCGAGTTTATCTCCAAAGTCATCCAAGCCGTTCCAGTGAATAGGATCGGAACGAAATCCCATATTTATTTGAGGAACATCAGGAATAATGGTTTTTACCACTTTCCCGGATATGGTAAAAATCTGTATTCTGACATGTAATAGCGTATTGGGACGATTATGTTCAAAGAAAAATTGTGTTGAAGTTGTAAAGGGATTTGGATAATTCAAAACATGTTTTATCTTTAAATCTTCATCCTTGACGACTTCAAAATTAATAGTTTCTTCATTCATATTATTAACGACATCCCAAGCCCGAAGCATTAAAGTATGTGAACCTTCTTTAAGCGGACTAAGCATATAATTCAATGAACCTGACACAAAACTGTTAGTATCATATTCAAAAAAATCGTTTAGTATCATACTTTTGGACATATCTCCATCCACAACAGCGACAATATCATGTCCCACGCCTGTTCCTGTTGTATTAATGCCGTTTGCGTCGGAAATTTTTGCATATAATACAGGGGTTGTAGATGTCAAGCCTCCATTAACGAATTTCATGTCATTAAAATAAAGAGAAATATCAGGTCCAACCTTATCATCAATAACAGTATCTTTCATACCGCCGATAAGAACTTGATGATAGCCTTTTGCATCTTCTCTCCCGTTTTCCATGGCATAATAACTGATTTTACCTGCCCCATATTCATAATTGACATCTTTAGGCGTCATAAAACTAAATGAAAAATATCCATTTTCTACTTTGGATTGACCCTTGAAGATAATACTTTTTTGCAGTGGAAACTTCACATCTCCACTCATAAGAGGATTAACTACAGGAACACTGTCCATTTTGTCGTAAATAGTAGGATATACCCAACCGTTAAAAGGCTTGTTATCATTGACTGTAACATGTCCTTTAATGGTAACAAATTGCAGGGCTTTTATTGTGTCGTTATATACATTCACAGCAATAGCATTAATGCTGTCTGTAACAACATTAAGTTTGGGATGAGCCAATGTTGCAGAAGGATCTCCCAAAAAGACATACATTTCCACTCCTCCGCCATTAACATCTGCATGTGCTTTGGCATGAACTTCTCCCATGGTTAAATATGCGCCATTGGTTTGTTCAAAGGCTCTTACATGTATACGTTTTCCGAAATTTTCGTTTGCGTCTGAGCCTGAATTACGGGTTGAAGTAATCAAGGCTATAGCTCCGCCGTCTGTTTTCAACAACATATCTTCTGCGGGTGATGTTCCGATGATTTTATCATATCTTGCAAAGGTACAACAGGCTGTATAGACAAACGGTAAACAGTATTTATTTGTCCATTTACTAATATCAGAGCGCATCAATATTCGTTCATGAGACCAACCGTCATCGCCGCCGTGTCCAAAATAGGTAAACATCAAACATCCCTTATTAAATCGAGCGTTTATGGCTTTTGTTGCTTCCGGATAGCGTGCGCCTCCTGATGAGGCTTCTTTTTTAAGAGCATCGCAATATATTTTTTCTATATTCAAATAAGGATAAACGCCGAATATTTGTTCACTAACCCTTTCCGTATTATTCATGTGCTGATAAGTATCTTTATCATCGGCGGCAAATGCAATAATATTGCGCCAATTAGAAAGATTGGATACATACGAATTATTGGAAGATGCTGTCAAATCGTTATAGGATGAATAATTGAGCGATTTTTGAAGCAGATTTTCCGCTTGCAATGCTGTCAAAACAGGAAATCGTCCAATTCCCATATCCATACTTTCCATATTACTTCGACCTTTCCCGTCTGCCAACTTCGTGAAAAAAATATCAGTAGAAAGACAACTTTCCTTATAAAAAATATTACCCCCCTGATAATTGGGTATCAAACAGGAATTAGTTTCTGTGATATTACGGGGGTCATAAGACGTCTTTCCTAACAGAAGAACATTTTTTGGAATATTATTAACGCTTTCCCTGTCATAAAACATTTTAATAAAATTGCGAATAGCGCCAATATCGCCTGCGCCGCTACCAAATTCGTTATATACTTGTGTTGTTGTTACTACTCCAACACGCATATTATCATTGCTCCGACGAAAAGATGCCAATCTTTCTGCCACCTCCAAAAAATTAGGATGCGTAATGATAATAAAATCCAAACCTCCATACGAATGTAAATTTTGTCTGTCCACTCTGCCTACTGTTGTTACAGTATTAAATTCTGTACCGTCAAAAGCGACAAATTCCCGCAAACTGTCTGCTTCCAATGTGAATGATAAAGTATTGCCATTTCGTTGCGCATTAATTCTTTTTACATTATGTTGATCGGTTACATCCCATATTTGCGTATTTTTTCCTTGGGTCTCAAATTGATAATTCGCTACATTACCCACTTTGATTATTTCAGGATTACGAAATGAAATCATTCCCGTATGTTGTGCCAACGATCTTGTTGCATGTAATTCGATATAATCAAGCCATCCTATAGCGCTATTTACAGGTTTACTGTAACTGATATTAATATTTATGTTATCGCTTGTGGGCGTATAATTATTATATGTTATTTCTCGATAGTATCCATCTAAAGAGGCGCTAAAGGGATTGCCAAAAGAAACCGCATTATTTATATTCACTAAAAAGGTAGAATTCGCTGAAGATTTAATGGCAAGTCCCATCCGAAGAGATAAAGTTTGACTTTTTGAAATACCCGGAACAGAAAATGAATAACTGTGAGAGGTCGTGTAATTATAGTCTTCACTAAACCAAATTCTACCCACGCCATTAACATTGATAAGTTCTTTTTCATATACATCATAATAATAATACGAATTTACGGTATGCGTAACACTTGAAGGTGATGATGCTATGGTACTGACTCGTTTTTTTATCCCAACGCCTGCATGGACATTGATAAAATAATACGCATAGTTTGTATAAAAGTTCAAGTCATGTACAAACGAAGGGGTCGAGGAGGGTGAATAATCCCAATGAACAATGCCAACACCATAAAACAAAACATAATCAGACTGCTCAAATATGCCGTTACCATTATGATCTACGACTTCAATAGCTACTTCCTGCACATCGTCAAAAACAGGTTGTGAGGTTTCTTCGGGCAATCGGCGACCTCCATTGCCAAAAACAGCTATATTCGCCGTACTTATAGACGAGACATTTATACCTAACTGTACAAAATCATCGTAGGTGATTTTATGTATTCCTGTTTTTGTAATGCCTATCTTATAGAAACCATCATTATTCAAAATAGAGTTTGTAGTATAAGTTCTGCTTTTATGTATCTTTGTCGAAACGGGACGTACATTGCCCTGTAAACGAAATGATAATAATTTCTCGTATTGATTACCTCTTTTCCGGAAAGGGAAAAACTCTACTTTCAACGCTGGCACTTTCCGTGTATATTCGGTATACGCATTGACGTAAAGACTGTCTCTGATTAAATCAACATCTATTAAATCCAATTCTTCTTTTGTAACGGACTGCCAGATTTGTTCTGTAACCGTAATATCAGCGACAACATTTTCATTTACGGAAAATATTTTCCAGAAACAAGGTGTTTGTTTGTTTGTTTGATACAAAGAAGCATTGTCAAAGAAAAGATAGGAAACAACAATATCTTCGCTTATTTTTCCATAATAGGGTTGATGCCATTGCAAGGTATAAGATTGGTTTATATCTTGACCTTGAATATATATTTGTATTATTGTGAAGATAATACAGAAAAAATTTTTAATTGCTTTTCTATAACTCATTCTAAGAAATGTATTCTGTTATTTTCATAGACTAACGCATCTTGCTAAAAATTATTACACCTCTATAATTAGTGTCTGTC
>JAIROC010000242.1 GCA_031257735.1 Bacteroidales bacterium
TGTTATTGTAATAAATGTTTTAATCGTGGCTGCAAAGGTAGAAAAAAAAACAATGCAAACATACAATTGAATAAAAAATTTTTTCAACATATCATTGTTAATGGACAAGTAGACAGAAAAGCGAATAAAAACAAACGCAAAATTGCTTGGAAGCGATGCTTATTTTCTGTCTACTTGTTACTTATCATCTGGCAATTAATTATTATTGAAGTGATAAAAGTAAGCATTTACTTTGTCCTTATAAAAAGGATTTAGCGTTGGCGGAATGGTTTTGTAGAGTTCTATTTCCTTTTTCTTGTTTAATTGTTGTTCGATAAAAGGAGGGATTGTCGAATTTGGCAATTGCATAGCTTCTTTTGATTCTCGCTTTTCGTCTTGTTCTCGTTTCATTTCAGCGCGTTCAGATTCTAATAGACGTGTCAGGATTTGTTGTTGACGGTTTATAGTTTGTTGGTTAATTATTTTATTGACGAGTTCTTTTTCCGTTTGTTCCATTTCCTTAAGCATTCTATCTATTTCTCCGCCATATCCTTTCCCTTCTTTTTTCAATTCGGATTGATATTCCTGCATCATCTTACGTATAGCTTCCTGTTGTGCTGCCATACGGGCAAGCTGTTCACTCATAGATTGACCGCCGGGTTTATTTTTCTCACCACCATTTTTCTCACCCTGTTCCATTTTTTTTCTTGCTTCTTCCAATTGCTTGTTCAGTTGTTCTTGCATCTGTCGCATTGATTTTGAAGGTTTAGATTTAGAACCGCCTTCACAGTTATCGCTCGAACAACTCCCTTTCCCCGAAGAATTGCCTTGTTGTTTCTTTTTTTGCATATTCTTAATAGACTCTGCAATCATGAGCGCAACATCGTTTAAGGATGTCATTACAAATTGTTGTTTGGATGCAATTTGCGCATTTCTATTGGCAGCAAAGGTTTGCTGTGTAGGCTCCTGCGTAGTGTTTAACAAGTCCATGATTTGGTCTTGCGCCTGATTGATTTTTGCAATTTCTTTCGATATAAAAGGTTCAACCATCACTTGGCGGCGGGCAATAGCGGCAATGGAATCTTCTATCATTTTTAAGTTATCTCTCAGATGGAATTGGCTTTGTATGATTTGGCGCATTGCAGGGTCTTGAACACTTATTTTGGGGATTTGTAACATCAATTCCTCTTCCTGAAAAGAAGTCTTGATAATATTGTCCAATACTTGCCTCAACTTGGTTATATCTTCTCCTAATGTTTCCATTTCTTCTTCCAGCATATTTTGCTTCATTTGGTTTGCCAATTCTTCCATTTTTTCTCCTGCTTGTTTTTGGCTGTCAGAAGCCTTAGGTTTTTGGTTCTTGTCCAATTGTTCTTTTGCCTGATTTAATTGCTGTGAAACTTCATTTTCCAAATCTCTTGTTTTTCCCAGATTATAGGGGTCTTCCAATTCTTTATTTAGTTTTTCCACATCTCGCAATTCCTGTTGCAGGTCTTTGAAATCCTGATTTATTTTATTTTGTTTCTCCTGTTGTTGTTTAATGTCAGCGTCTTTTTGCAGAGTTTGTTCTGCAAGTTTTTTTTGTTCGTCTGACAGTTGGTTCATTTTGGAAATAATATTTTCCATTTTTGTTTCCACTTCCAAACTTTTAAACAACTCCATGTTTTGATCTAACTGTTTATTGATTTCTTCGGAACTGAGTTTGATTTTGTTCAACATTTCATTCATTTTATTTTTATCCATGTTCGATTCCATTAGACGTTGCAATTCCTGCATCATCATTTTCATTTCATCAGAAAATAACATGTCAAAACGTTTTTGAATTTCCTGTTGTTTATTCAAAATCTGTTCGTCAATATTGTTGTATTGTTCATTGATTTGTTGTTGTCGCTGCTGTTCGGCTGAAAGATGTTCAACTTCTTTTTTAATGTTTTGTAATTGTTTCAATAAATCTTCCATTTGTTTCTTTTCCTGCCAGGAAGGTTGATTTTTATCTACCATTTTCTTTTTCAGGTCGTCAATACTTTTAAGAATATTTTCACTTTCTTTGAGCAGATTGTTCAATTCTGTACGTGTTTGTTCATTAACACTTTCCGATTCTCTTTGAATTTCTTCCAGGGTAGGCAAAGAAAAGCTCATGGCTGTTGATTTCGTTGATTTAGCTCCGTTTACCTGATCATTATCCCATATTTCAAAATAATATTCCAATGTTTGCCCAGCTTCCAAATTCATTGTTTGTGCATCGAAATAGTGATAAAACTCTTGTAAATTGATGTTTGGGTGAATGGGTATATTGATAAATTCTTTTGCAACTTCCTTATATTCCTTATCCATGATGGAATAGACAAAATGTAACTTTGTAAATCCGTAATCATCATTTATGGCTCCCTTGAAATAGAAACGGTCCATAAATGCTGAATCATTAATTACAGTTACGTCAATAGCAGGATATTGGTCGGCAACAATATTGATATAATATTGTAAAGAATCACTATTGGTCATATAGCTGTTTTTATTGAAAAGAGTATATGCCAAATTTTGCATTAAACGCATAGTGTATTGAGCATTGTCTTTTTTTGCATCCAAATTTATCTTTTTATCTTCGTATGCAAAAATAATTTCATCCGTATTTCTTGAATTAAATTTCCACGTAACTTTAGAGCCTTGCGGAATAGTAATATCGCCTCTGTTTTCGATCACCTCATTGGGTTTGCCGATATAATCAGGATATTCCAATTGCATTGAAAAGTTAATCAAAATAGGTTTTGGTATGACTTCAAGCTGAAATGGACGCGACTTGACCTCTTCCGTAAAGAGTTGAAAATCGACTGTTCGCTGCAGATTTTTAAATTCATAACTAAATGTTGTTTTGGTATTATGTTGCAGTTTATGGATAGCATTTTCCGTTTCAATAAAAAGTTCTTCAGGAATTACTTCCCCTTCAACTTGAATATTAAGCGTAAAATTTTCACTTTGGAATGCCGTAAGATTTTCATTTTCGATTATAAAATGATACGGAGCAGGTTTTTCAAAATATTGGTTATAGTTTACAATTCGGTTTGCGGGTTCTGTAAACACATGATAATCCCATACAAATATAAAAATGATAATCAAGACGGGAATAACAGCATATTTTACATATTTCAAATTCTTACGTATATTTACTGCGGCTTGAAAACGAAATGGTTTTACCTGTTTTATTTTCTCATCAATGGAAGCGAGCAAGAGTTCCATGTTGGGCGTCTGTTCATTTTGCGACATTTTGCGAAGTTGTAAAGCATTAAGCAATTTATCATCAATCTGTTGAAAATGTTTTCCAATGATTTTTGCAGCTTCTTCGTATGACAAACGTTTTCCTATACCCCAAATTTTCAATAAGGGACGAACAAGATAAAAACAGATTATAAATATATTTGTCGCAATAAATGTGTACAACAATATTGCCCGAAGTGTGGAATTTGCATACGCAAAATACTCAAACAAGGCTAATGTAATAAACAAAAACGAAGAAATAGTGATAAAAAAAATACACCCACGTATTATAATGTTTTTGTAATAAGTCCGAATAAATCGTTCAAGTTTACTGATTAATAATTCACTGTTATTCATTTGCCGCAATTTTTTTTACACGATTAATATGTCTTTCTCCTTCAAAATCGGTAGTTAAAAAGACCATTACAATTTCCAATGCTATTTGTTTATCCACAAATCGTGCAGGAAGAGCAACTACATTTGCATCGTTGTGTTTTCTTGCTAAAGATGCAATTTCTTTCGTCCAACATAATGCTGACCGCACATGAGGATATTTGTTTGCTACCATATTTACGCCATTGCCTGAACCACAAAGAATGATGCCCTTAGCATATTTTCCTGCATTTATCTCCCCTACCAGCGGATGTACAACATCTGGATAATCCATACTCTCATTAGAGAATGTTCCATAATCTTTTAGCGTATATCCTTGTATTTCCAAGGAGTTTTTTATAAATTCTTTTGTTTCAAATCCTGCGTGATCTGATGCTATCAATACTATTTGCATATTGGGTATATTGTAGATTATAATCTGACATGTAACGCTATAAAATTACAAATATTTTTAACTGTGTGAAAAAATATTTTCTCATCACTATGAGATGATTTGTGAGTTGAGTTTGCCTGGCAGAGATTGACTACGGATTGCCATCATACGTAATGATAAAGAAGTACAAATTTTTATCTTTGACCCATTTTATCTTTCACCCTTTCGTGCTTTCTTATTCTATCTACAAGTTGCGAAAAATATTTTGTGATCCAAGTATCCGTTTCCGCAGGATTTTTCAGGAACAGGCAAACATCGTTATGTGCCCGTTTCAAAATTCGCTTTATCAGACAGGGTTCGTGTATTTTATGTTTCGGATAACAAAATAAACTTTGTTGATAAAATTGAATAAAAAAAGATGTACCTTTGCATTCTCTTAAATAAAATAGAAATGAGTAATGAGAATATATCCTTTACATTATTTGAACGAACAAGAATTTGAGAATTTATCTATTCTTATCTGCAACAAGATATTAGGTACAGCAACAATCCCTTTTGCAAGAGGTAAAGATGGAGGTAAAGATGGTCGTTTTATTGGAAAAGCAAATTGTTTTCCCAGTGAAGCACAGACTTGGAATGGAAAAATTATTATTCAAGCAAAACATACAACTAAAGAAAATGCAAGTTGTTCGGATAGCGATTTTCAAGCAGTCCTGCGAAAAGAAATTCCTGCAATTCAAAATCTAAAGGAAAATAATGAATTGGATTATTACTTGTTATTTACTAACAGAAAACTAACAGGAATACAAAACGGTAATATAATTAAAATTTTTAATAGCCAAAGGATTACTTATGAAATCATTGCAAACGAGAAAATTCAGCAATTTCTTCAAGAATATCCCGATATTGTACGCACAGCAAAACTTAATGATTTATTGAGACCATTATCCTTTGATGAAGCTGACCTGAAAGAAATTATTATTGCAATTCATACTGTTATCAACAAAAAAGAAAATTTGAATAATATCGTTGACTTTACAAAGATTGATTTGGACAGGAAAAACGAATTAAACAGTTTAAGTAAATCCTACTTCGACGATGTTATCAAACGTAACTTCGAATATTTTAAACAAATAACAGATTTTCTCTCTTCTCCCGTTAATTCAAATTTAAAAGACTTATACGAAGATACTATAAACGAATTGAATGCAAAAATTACAGTGAGACGGGATGAGTTTATTGAATTTGAAAATTTGTTAGAAGAATTTTATGATTATGTCATCAATAATGACGAAAACGAGTTGAAAGGCAAAAAAAGGATAGTGAGAATTTTATTACACTATATGTATCGTAATTGTGATATAGGAAAAAAGGAGAAATAATATGCTAATACCACATAAACATACCGATATAAAGTATTCTGTTCTGTATATTTCAGGGATTATAATGCGTGAAATGAAACGGAGTGGAATTATAAAATATGACGACTTGAAAAATATTGTCATAAATCAAGTTGGTAAAGAACTTGGAGATACTTTTGAATATTCTCTCTCGTTTCTTTATTTATTGAATGAAATCAGTTATAATCAACAATCAGATACAATAACAATATGAAACTCCTCAAAATATTTTCAGATAAGCATTTTAGAAATCTGCGATTTAACGAACATTTTAACGTTGTATTGGCAAGCATTCAGGATAAAGTCAACAAAAAAGACACCCATAATTTAGGAAAAACTTCTCTTATTCATGTAATTAATTTTCTTCTATTGGATAGTTTTACAAAAAAGAGAGGACTATTGTCTAATCCTATATTTACGGGACAAACATTTTATTTAGAGATACAACTTAACAATGGGAAGTGTCTCGTAATAAAGCGAAGTATAAATACTGCTTCAAAAATATCTTTTAAACTTAATGATCTTGAATTAGCAGATGCTATCCCGCCAACAGATTGGGATGAAGTAGATATTCCTTTTGAGAAAGCAAAGGAAAAACTGAATGAATATTTAGGATTTGATGTATTAACAAAATGGACTTACCGTAAATCTATAACCTACTTTTTGAGGACACAACAAGATTATTTAGATGTTTTTCAACTAAATAAATTCAAAGGAAAAGATGGAGACTGGAAACCTTTTGTGTTTGAGCTTTTATGTTTTAATGGCGATTTGATAAAACATAAATTAGAAATGGAACAAAAAGCAAAAAACATCAAAAATATAATCAGCACATTAAAACAAGAGGCAAATATAAACATTGACGAAAAAGATAGATTATTAGGGCTACTTGATATAAGGCAACAAGAAAAAACGGAAGCAGAAAAAACAATAGATAAATTTAATTTTTACCTGCAAGATAATGCTATTTCAAAAGACATTATCGAAGATTTAGATTTCAAAATTGAGTCCTCTCCGAGAAGGTCAATTTTTCAGATAGCATATATTTTCTATTTTTGAGAAGGAGAGACAAAAATGAGCAAAAAAGAGATTGCAGAGTGTATTTTTTGCATGGATGAGAAAAAAACTGACAAAAATAGTCGAAAATTTATATTTTTGTTCACATATTAAGCTATTTTGTGTTACAAACTTAACAATACGGACAAAGTTCACCCATAAACAGCGAATATTAGCCCACATTTTGTGCTTTATTAAACCTCTATATCGACTTTTGTCATTGGTGTAGTGGTAGCCCAATTGAAAAATGGTTGCCTCAACATTGTTACGCCGATTGAGAACTGATTGTGGTGTGGCTGAAATTTGTTTGCGTAGCTGACAGATTTCTACCTGTTTTTGATCAAAATATCTTTTTTTATTACCATCATATTTTATCGTCCATTTCTTTTGTTCGGGAGTTTTTCGGGGTGTTGTCTCGTGGGC